>JACCSH010000207.1 GCA_013813125.1 Nocardioidaceae bacterium
ATTGCGATCTGTGCTGCTCGACCGGTTGTGGCCGATCGTCGAGGTGGAGAAGGGATTTGAACCCTCGTAGACGGATTTGCAGTCCGTTGCCTCGCCTCTCGGCCACTCCACCACTGGATGGGAAGCCCTGCGACCCTCTCCGAGCGGACGACGAGGTTCGAACTCGCGACCTCAACCTTGGCAAGGTTGCGCTCTACCAGCTGAGCTACGTCCGCACGCTCCACGATGATCCGCGGTGCGAGAGGAAACATTAGCCGATCGCCATGAAGAGGCCAATTTCGGGCCAGCGTGCGGGGGGCATATTCGGGCACTCACCGTGGCCTAAGGTTGGCCCATGATCGCCTGGTGCAACGGTTCTCTTGTTGACCCTGAGGCTCCGGCCGTGTCGGTGCTGGACCACGGATTCACCGTCGGAGACGGGGTCTTCGAGGCCATCAAGGTGGTGGAAAACCGACCGTTCGCCCTCACTCGTCACCTTGCCCGGCTCGCCCGGTCCGCCCGGGGTCTCGGCCTCCCTGACCCCGACGCCGCCCGGATCCGGGGCGCCATCGACGAGGTCTTGGAGGGACAACACATCAGTTGGGGCCGAATCCGGATCACGTTCACAGCTGGCATCTCACCGTTGGGGTCCAATCGCGTCCCCACCCAGCCGACTCTCGTCGTCGTCGTCACCGAGGCCCAGCCATACCCACCCACCACCAAGGTCGTCACGGTGCCGTGGCCGCGCAACGAGCGAGGCGCGCTGGCCGGCCTCAAAACGACCGCCTACGCCGAAAATGTCGTCGCCCTTGCCTATGCGGCTGAGCGCGGCGGCTCGGAAGCGATCTTTGCCAACATCGCCGGCAACCTGTGCGAGGGGACGGGAGCCAACGTCTTCTGTGTCTTCGAAGGCCAGATTGTCACGCCACCCCTCAGCTGTGGGTGCCTCGCCGGTATCACCCGCGAGCTCATTATCGAGTGGTGCGACGTCCAAGAGCGCGACATCACGATGGCGGAGTTCGCTCGGGCCGACGAAGTGTTCCTGGCGTCGACGACTCGCGATGTTCAAGCCGTGAGTCACGTCGATGAGCGTCAACTCGGGGACTCGCCGATCACGGCGAAGGTTGCCGACATTTGGCGCACGAACGAGCCGCAAAACGTCGATCCCTGAATATCGGATTCGCGGCCATCGTTGTCGTTCGATTCACGGCTCGGCGGAGAGCAAGCCCGTCACTAATCGTCCAAAGACATATTTGCCGGCGAGGGCGTTGGGCCAATTCAGCAACGGGCCGGCGGCTCGAAAGTGTGCGTCCTCGACCCACCGGATCGTAGCCCCGTCATGGGGGCTCGATCCGAAACCGCGATCGTCGTCGGTGATCGGGGCAAACTCGTCGGGCGTCACGGTTAACACCGCCCATCCACTCACCACCCGACCTAGCTTGACGATTCGGCATACGCCCTCTCGTTGGCCTGACGGCGGATCCCAGTAGGTGACTTCCATGGGGTCATCGAAAGCAAGCGGTCCGAGCGACGTACGAGCGACGAAAACGGTGCCGACGCCTCGCGCACCTTGCGATGTCACACGCACGTCGGTGAACGGTATGAACGCTCCGTGGCGCGTCCAGTCGGTGAGTTTCGCCCACGCAGCGTCGGCGGTCAGCTCGGTATGTCGGACGACTTCGAAAGCGGCCACTCAGTTGGCCCTGTCGAGAAGTAGCGGGGGAGCAGGCACCGATACGTGTGGCGGTGCTTAGCTGAGGAGGCGAGCAAGGACGTCGTCGACGTCGAGGTGCTCTGCCTCGGTTCCTTTGGGTACGACGGTTTCGGCGCGCATCAGAAACTCGCACACCTCGGCAGTGCTGGCCTGCAACAGTGCCTCACCGTCAGGGGAAGACAGCTCGATGATGACCACTGCGCGACCGTGAGCATCGAGGCAGGGCCAGACATGGACGTCGCCGTCGCCTGTGGGTTCGTAGAGTCCCTCTGCAAGGAGATCGCGGGCGAATACCCAGCGGACAGCTACGTCATCGCCGGCGCTGAAACGGGCAGCCACGGCATAAGGGTCGCTCTTGTCGTAACAGAGTTCGGCCGAGAGTGGCGTCGCGGCGCCGGTAGCGTCGATCAACTCGAGCGTCAGTGTTCTCGTCACGCTCATCGGTGCAATGTCCATGGTTGAGGCCCCTTCTCAAGTC
>JACCSH010000157.1 GCA_013813125.1 Nocardioidaceae bacterium
TCGGTGCGCAACATCCGCCGCAACGCCAAGCAGGCTCTCGATCGGGCCCAAAGAGACGGAGACGTAGGCGAAGACGAGGTGAGCGGTGCCGAGAAGCGCCTCGATGCCATGACCAAGAAGCACGTCGATGCCGTCGACGACCTGTTGAAGCACAAAGAAGCCGAGTTGCTCGAAGTCTGATCCGAGCACATGCCTGCCGGACATTCGCTACCTGCCCAGACCAGCCGCGCCGGACGCGACTTGACCGCGGCGATATCCGTAGCGATCGGGCTCATCGCCCTCGTCATCGCCTCCCTGGCGTTCGTGAAGGACGCCTTTTTGGGGGTGGCGAGCGCGGCGGTCGTCGTCGGGCTGTGGGAGATGCGACAAGCTCTCCGCACGAACGGCACCTGGATGCCGGCCGTCCCGATGGCATGCGGGTCGGTCGCCATGATGGTCGGCGCCTACTACGGTGGTCCCGATGTCCTGATCGTCTTGCTAGCCGTCACGATTCTGGTTTCGATCTTGTGGAGGATGCCCAGAGGCCAAGCCGGCTTCGTCCGTGACACGACGGCAACCGTCTTCTGCCTGGTGTACGTCCCGTTCTTGGCCTCGTTCGCGGTCTTGCTGCTCGCGCCGGACGACGGCATCGACCGTGTGCTGACCTTCATCGCCGTAACCGCCGCTTCGGACACCGGCGGTTACGCCGTAGGCGTCATGGCGGGCCGGCATCCGATGGCGCCTTCGATCAGCCCGAAGAAGTCCTGGGAGGGCTTTCTCGGATCGGTGCTGTTCTCCATGTGCGCGGGGGTCCTCTGCGTCGGCTATCTTCTCGAGGGCCCATGGGAGGTGGGGGTGGTCCTCGGTGCGGTGGCGGCCGTCGCTGCGACACTTGGCGACCTGACCGAGTCACTGATCAAGCGCGACCTTGGGATCAAGGATATGAGCAACCTCCTGCCCGGCCACGGCGGAATGATGGATCGCCTCGACTCCTTGCTCGCCACCGTCTCGGTGGTGTGGCTCGTGCTTCACTTCTTGCTACCCGCGGCCTGAGCCGCCTCGGCCGCGGGAGGTGCCTGGCTGGTCAACGAAACAGCGGGGGCAGCAGTCGACCCGCGCACCACCAGATACGTGGGCACGGTCACGTGCATCCTTCGCGGTGTCCGCCCGCTCACCAAGTCGAGGACGAGCTGACCTGCAATCGCCCCCTGAACCTCGACCGACTGGTGGACGGTGGTGAGGTCGTTGAGGTCGGCCATGGGGTGGTCGTCGATACCGACAATGGACATCCGGTCCGGAACGGCGAGGGATGCTCGCCGCAAGGTCCGCAGGGCACCCATGGCAACCTCGTCGCTGTGGGCGAAAACGGCGGTTGGTGGATTGGGCAGACTCAACAGTTGATCCATGCCTCGGGCACCACCGTCCAGCCCCCACCGCACTGTGACCATGAGCTCCGGTGAGAGTGGTATGCCGGCGCGTCGTAGCGCATCTTCATAACCCCCCTTGCGCAAGACCTCCGATGTCCAAACCTGGTCTTCGGAATCTGACGTGGTTATGAGTCCTATCCGGCGATGCCCCACAGCGATGAGGTGTCCGGCCGCCTGCCGAGCGGCCTGTTCGTCATCTATCTGTACATTCGGATAGTCAGCAATCTTGCCACCTGCCACCACCACCGTGACACCCATCAGATCGAGCCGTCGCCGCTGCGGATCGGTCACCGGCAATGCGATCAAAATCACGGCGTCGACCTTGCGGCGTGCAGGCAGGCGGTCGAAGAACCGTTCCCGGTCCGAGGCACCTTCGACGTGATAGATCAAGACGTCCAGGTCCGCCTCACGCAGGACGGCTTCTATGCCGGCGAGCATGGTTGCGTAGAACCAGCGACTGATCGCTGGCACTACCACTGCAACGCGCCTGGTGGCGCCACCAGCTAGCCGCGACGCTTCGGGGGACACCACATAGGCCAGCTCGTCGGCAATCTTGGCGATGCGCTCGCGTGTCTCGGCAGACACTCCGGGCATACCGCGCAGAGCGCGAGAGACTGTCGCCGTCGAAACCCCAGCACGGCGGGCCACGTCGCTCATGTTGGCCGGGTGAGGCGCATTCACGGGCTCAGCGTAACCCCATGTGCGCAAACGTTTGCTCGCCCTCCGGCTGAACGGGGCGAGGCAACCTCTGCCGCACTCTTTCTGACGAGCAGCGACTTTGGTTGCAAGGCGATAACGACTCTTGACATTTCCTCAGCATTCGCTTCATGGTTTACGCAACCGTTTACGTGACCGCCAGGGAGACCCAGCTCTTGTCAGGATCGGCAACTGAGCAGCCGGTGGCTGCCTGGTGGGAGACTGCCGTTGTCTACCAGGTCTACATTCGCAGTTTCCGTGACGGCGACGGTGACGGACTGGGCGACCTCGCCGGACTGCGCGAGCGGCTGCCCTATGTCGCTTCGCTCGGCGTGGACGCCTTGTGGATCAACCCCTGGTACCCGTCGCCGATGGCAGACGCTGGCTATGACGTAGCGGACTACCGGGACATCGAGCCGTCATTCGGCACACTGGCAGAAGCCGAGAACTTCATTGCAGAGGCGCACGCGTTGGGGTTGAAGGTCTTGCTCGACATCGTCCCCAACCACACTTCGTCGGAGCACGCGTGGTTCAAGGCGGCTCTTGCCGGCGACCAGGAGGCTCGAGCCCGCTACATCTTCCGCCCCGGGCAGGGCGCCGGAGGCGATCTGCCCCCCAACGACTGGCGGAGTAACTTCGGCGGTCCGGCCTGGACCCGACTGTCGGAGGCGAACGGCAAACCGGGCGATTGGTATCTGCACCTGTTCGCGCCTGAGCAGCCCGACCTTGACTGGACCAATCCCGAGGTCCGATCGGAGTTCGAGGACATCTTGCGCTTCTGGTTCGACCGCGACGTCGACGGCTTCCGAATCGACGTGGCGCACGGGCTGAGCAAGGCCGAGGGCCTTCCGGACTTCGGGGCCCAGCCGGAGGCTCCTGTGCACCTGGAGCCGCATCCTGCGTGGGACCAAGACGACGTGCACGAAATCTACCGTGGCTGGCGCAAGGTGGCTGACTCCTACGAGCCTCCGCGCATCTTCGTGGCCGAAGCCTGGGTGTCGAGCAACGAGCGGCTAGCGCAGTATCTGCGGCCCGACGAGCTGCACACCGCCTTTCAGTTCGACTTCCTTCGGGCGCCGTGGCGGGCGAAGGCGATGCGCGAAGTGATCGACGATGCTTCCGAATCCGCTGCTGAGGTCGGTGCCCCCAGCACCTGGGTCTTGTCCAACCACGACGTCGTGCGGCACGTCACCCGGTACGCCCGCTCGCAGCCTGGCCATCTGGTCGAGAGCGGGTGGGATCGGTCGCGCTGGTCTGACGAGGCGCCCGATATCGCATTGGGCACCCGTAGGGCCCGTGCCGCCGTGTTGCTCACGTTGGCGCTCCCGGGTGTCAGCTACCTCTATCAGGGTGAAGAGCTCGGCCTGTACGAGGTGGAGGACCTTCCGGGTAATCTGCGCCAGGACCCCACCTGGGTTCAGTCGGGGTACACCGACCCGGGACGAGACGGCTGCCGCGTCCCGCTGCCGTGGTCGGGCAGCGAGCCACCGTTCGGGTTCAGCTCGCAAGCCGGATCCGCACAGCCGTGGTTGCCTCAACCCGCAGACTGGGCGTCACTCACCCAAGAGTCACAGGAGCGGGACCCCGGCTCGATGTTGAGCCTTTATCGAACCGCGCTTGGACTGAGAGCCACCTGGCTCGTGGGCCTCACACCTGTTCAGTGGATCGACGCTCCGAGCGGCGTACTCGCCTTTCGGCGCGGCGCCATCGAGTGCTGGGTCAACACCGGTAGTGACGAGGTCGAGGTAGCCGACAAGGAAGTGCTGCTGAGATCCGTTCCAGCCGGCGCTGCTGGGGTGCTTCTGCCTGACGAGGCCGTATGGTTCGTAGAAAGTTGACCCGCTGCTGTTCGTTAACCGACGCAACATCTCCCGTTTAATGCTCGTTTCCCAACCGCTCGGAGGAGTTCATGAAGATTCATCCCAAAGTCGGCCTCGCTGTTTTGGCGACGACTTTCCTGCCATTGGCCGCCTGCGGCGGTGGTGACACCGACAGCGAGACGGCATCTGCCGGTCTCGAAGGCCGCGGACCGATCACCTACGTCGCAGGCAAGGACAACACCGGTCTTGTCGCTCCGATGATCGAAAGGTGGAACAAGGAGCACCCGGAAGAGGAGGTCACGTTCGAGGAGCAGACGGACGAAGCCGACCAGCAGCACGAGGACCTGGTGCAGAACTTCCAGGCTGAGGGCACCGGCTACGACGTGGTGAGCGTCGACGTGATCTGGACGGCCGAGTTCGCGGCCAAGGACTGGCTGCAACCGCTCGAGGGCGACCTGGCTCTCGACACCGAAGGCTTCTTTCCTGCACCGCTTGAGGCAGCGACCTATGACGGCAAGCTCTACGCGGCACCCACCAGCAGCGACGGCGGGATGCTCTACTACCGCAAGGACCTGGTCGACACCCCACCTGAGTCCTGGGACGAGATGATGGAGATGTGCTCCATCGCCGAAGAGAACAACATGGACTGCTACGCCGGTCAGTTCTCGCAGTACGAAGGTCTCACCGTCAACGCTGCGGAGGCCATCAACACGTTCGGCGGTGAGATCGTCGACGAGTCGGGCAAGCCGGTTGTCGACAGTCCCGAGTCTGTCGCCGGGCTGAGCGCGCTGGCCGACGCCTACGCCGACGGCAACATCCCCAAGGAGGCCATCACCTACACCGAAGAAGAGGGTCGCATCTCTTTCCAAGAGGGTCGTCTGCTCTTCCTTCGTAACTGGCCGTACGTCTACAGCCTGGCCACGACCGAGAAGACCTCGAAGGTCAAGGACTCACTCGGCCTCGCGCCGCTGCCCGGCGACGGCGACGGGCCCGGCGTTTCCTCACTGGGTGGCCACTCGGCTGCCATCAGCGTGTTCTCAGAGAACAAGGCGACTGCACACGACTTCCTGGAGTACCTCACCAGCGAAGAGGAGCAGAGGTCTAATCTCGAGGTGGGTTCGCTCGCGCCGGTCTTGACCGCGCTCTACGAAGACCCTGAGCTGGCCAAGAAGTTCGGCTACCTGCCGACGCTGAAGACGTCGATCGAGAACGCCGTTGCAAGGCCGGTGAC
>JACCSH010000160.1 GCA_013813125.1 Nocardioidaceae bacterium
CTGCTACGCAAGACCGATTTGCGGCTGATCAGCCCACCTTCGTAGAAGGAGCGGCTGAACGCCAGAGTGCTGGACTTGGCGATAATGGTCTTGTCGAGGTCGAAGAACGCTGCGCTTCGCGCTGTACCGTCAACCACTCACACTCACCTCTCCAGAAGCGTCCGTTCCGAGAATACGGCTCCTCAGCGGTGATGTTGCCAAGCATGCCTCTCTAGGGGGTAGCATTTGTTTCTGCCAGCGGCATATCCCCCCTCGTCGCTGACTTGGTGCGACTTCATCCCCCCGGGGTCGCACCCCGCAGCCCCCAGTGCCTCGCACTGGGGGCTGCCTCTGTCCAGTCGTTGCGGTCCGCCCAGAGGTTCCGGTACGCCGAGCGCGCCTTCTCCACAGCAACCGCCATCCGCTGTCTTCTTCCACACGGCGTCTGGTCCTGCTGCGAATGGTCCTAGATGAGCTTCATGCTGCACTCATGGTCACCAACTCTGCGATCAAGCCGAGCCCGCCGCTCATCGTGAGTGACGACTCGGCTCTGCTGGACGAGTTATTGCGACTGTGCGCCGCTGCCTCGGTGTCCCCTGTAATCCAGCGCACAGCCGGCCAAGTCCGGAGAGTGTGGACGTCGGCTTCGTGCGTTCTCGTCGGGGCAGACGTCGCGGTCGCGTTGGCGAGTCTCGATCTGGCAATGCGGCCGGACGTCATACTAACCTCCCACGGCCCGGAAACAGCAGATCTGTGGCAGAAAGCGGTTGCGGTGCGAGCCGACCATGTGGCCGTTGTGCCGCAGGCGGAGGAGTGGCTCATCGACCGGTTGGCCGACTGCCTCGATGGCGACCCCCACGGCGCTTTGACGATTGCTGTGATCGGAGCCCGCGGCGGTGCGGGCGCGTCCTTCTTGGCGGCGGGACTCGCGGCTGCCGCCACTCGGCGTGGAGAGCCGGCGATGCTCGTCGACCTGGACCCGTTCGGCGGGGGTATCGAGCTCGTGGTGGGCTGTGAAGACATTCCCGGTTTGCGCTGGCCCGAGGTATCGAGAACATTCGGCCGAGTCAGTGCGACGGCCCTGCGGAGGGCGCTGCCATCGGTCGGGGAGCTGTCAGTGCTGTCTTGGAGCCGCCTGCACGAGGTGGAGATCACCCCATCGACGGCACGGAACATGGTGACAGCCGGCCAGCGAGGCTCACGTGTGGTCGTTATCGACCTGGCTCGACACGTCGACGAGGTCGTTGCCACCACCCTCACGACAGCCGACGTAGTGCTGCTGGTCTCCACCTGTGACGTCCGCTCAGCCGCCGCGGCTGCTTGCCTGTCGACGTTGCTGCAGCCCTTGGTGTCAGATGTCAGGCTCGTGGTCCGCACCACTTCTCCCGGCGAACTCGACGCCACCTCGCTCGCCACCGCTCTCGGGCTCCCATTAGCCGGCACCGTTGCGACGCAGCGTGGTGTTGCTCGAGCGATCAACGAGGGATGGGGCCCGCCGGCGCGCGGTCGGTTCGCCAAATCGTGCTCGGCTTTGGTCGACGAACTCGGCAAAGCAGTTCAGGGCCGACGGTGACAAACCTCGATGCCGAGCTCTTCGACCGGGTGCGGACTCGTCTTGCCGAACAGCCCGGAGAGCTCAGCTCGGAGCGTGTTGCCGAAGCGATGCGTTCCGAGGGCCGACTGTTCGGTGACGCCGCGGTTCTGCAGGTCGTTGACACCCTGCGCCGCGACTCAGTCGGAGCAGGTCCGCTCGAACCCCTGCTGAGGCTCGAAGGGGTTACCGACGTCCTTGTCAACGGTCCCGCCGACGTATTCGTCGACGACGGCGCGGGGCTTCATCGCACCGAGGTGTCATTCCCCGATGACGCGGCCGTCCGCAGACTGGCGCAGCGACTCGCAGCATCGGCTGGCCGGCGCCTCGATGACGCCTCTCCCTATGTCGACGCGCGGCTGCGAGACGGAACCAGACTGCACGCCGTTCTGGCACCGCTGGCGAGTCCGGGAACCTGCCTGTCGTTGCGCGTGCCCGCGCGAAAGGCGCTGTCTGTCGAGCAGCTGGTCACGTCCGGCACGGTTGATGAGCAAGGCGCGCAGCTGATGCTGGAAATCGTTCGAGCCCGGGTCGCCTTTCTTTTATCTGGGGGGACCGGATCGGGCAAGACGACTGTGTTGGCGGCCCTGCTTTCCCGGCTCGATCGCCATGAGCGTCTGGTCGTGGTGGAGGACTCCGCGGAGCTCAGGCCCGACCATCCCCATCTGGTCTCACTGGAGTGCAGACAGGCCAACGTCGAGGGAGTAGGCGCCATTGGGTTGAGCGTCCTGGTCAGGCAGGCGTTGCGGATGCGTCCAGATCGGCTCGTGGTCGGCGAAGTGCGCGGAGCTGAGGTTGTCGACATGCTCGCAGCGATGAACACCGGGCATGAGGGCAGCTGCGGCACCGTTCACGCAAACAGTGCCCGAGACGTACCGGCGCGCTTGGAGGCGTTGGCAATGGCTGCAGGAATGCCCCGTGAGGCCGCCCATTCGCAGCTCGCCGCCGCGCTGCACGTCGTCATCCATCTCAAGCGCGGTCACGACGGCGCGCGTCGAGTGACCGAAGTTGCGTTGCTGCGAAGGCAAGACAGCGGCCTGGTCGAGTCCCTGCCGGCGATCACCTTTCGCCCACACCTCGAAGCAGTCATCGGGCCAGGGGGCGCTGGGCTAGAGGCTCTCTTGCTGTCGGGTCCCATGCAGTGACCTGGACCCTACTGCTGGGAGGTGCTGTCTTCGTTTCCGCGTGGCTCTTGGTTCCCGGCGAGTCACTCGTACGGCGACGTGGCTTCCTCGAGTCCGGCAACCCACCGTCACATCGCTTCTCACGTGGTATCCCACGCTTCTTCGGCTTCGCAATCGTTGGCCTCGGGCTGGCGGCTTCTTGGACGTCCCTCGCCTATGGCTGGGTTGTCATGCTCCTGTTTGCCGCGGCCGGGACATGCCTTGTCGCCGTCCGTCGGCTGGTAACAGCCAGACGTCGGAGGAAGGATCGTCGACGGCGACAGGTCGAAGTCCTGGGCCTGTGCGACGCCTTGGCTGCTGAGATGCGAGCGGGACTAACTACTCGGCATGCCTTGGAGCGATCCTGCGCGACCATTCCGGAGCTTTCGTCGCTGGTGAGTGCCGAGCGGGTGGGCGGTGATGCGGCTGGGGCAATGCGGCTCGCGGCCGCTCAACCCGGGGCCGAAGGACTGCAAGCGGTGGCAGCTGCGTGGGAGGTGGCCGCGCGTTCAGGTGCTGCGTTGGCTGATGTCCTCGATCGCGTCGCAGCAGGAATGCGCCAAGACGACGAGGCTCGATCCGAAGTCACCGCGGCCCTGGGGCCTCCACGCGCCACCGCCAGATTGCTCGCTGTGCTACCGGTCTTCGGGCTCGCCATGGGAACCTCCATGGGAGCAGCGCCGCTCACCTTCTTGTTGCACTCGCGGGCAGGCTGGATATGCCTCGCATTGGGCGCCTCCCTCGCAGCCCTCGGGTTGCTCTGGGTTGATCGGCTGGCCGAATCCGCCGAGATCTGAGCACGCCGGATGACGCTCGCGCTCCTTGTCTTCCTGACAGTCTGGCTGCTCACACCTCCCGGCTCTGAGATCCTCAGATTGCGCATGGGAACGCCGCCGCGTCGTACACGCGGGCAGCGTTCCGGCTCGCGCGATCAGTCGCATCATGGCCCGTTGCTCGAATCGCCGCTCCGCCGTGCGGTTCTCTGTGCCTCCGCTTTCGCTCTGGTCGGCTGGATCGCAGCCGGGCCAGCAGCAGTCGCGGTGGGGATCTTGTTGGGTTTGTCAACCTCCTGGTGGATCGGCCGCCTCGAGCCACCTAGCGCAGTGCGGGCGCGCGAAGAGATTGCCCGCGACCTTCCGATCGCCGTTGACCTATTGGCCGCCTGCGCATTCGTAGGGCGTCCAGTCGACGAGTCTTTGCTCGTGGTGGCGCGCGCAGTCGGAGGAGCGTTGGCCGAAAGACTGGGGCAGATAAGCGCCCGACTAGCTCTCGGCGCCGATCCGGCAGTTGAATGGGGCCGACTTGCGGCCGACCCGCAACTGGCCCCGCTGGCGCGCACATTGAGCCGCACGCTTGAGTCCGGCGCAC
>JACCSH010000164.1 GCA_013813125.1 Nocardioidaceae bacterium
ACTACCACGCTGAGGACAACGCTCTCGTCAGCGCCAAAGCTCGTCAGGCCCGAGCCGGCGGAATGACCCCCATCGTCTGCGTGGGCGAAGGGTTGGAGGTGCGGCAGGCCGGCCAGCAGGTCGCTCATACGCTGACGCAGGTCGACGAGTCCCTCGCCGGCTTTCCGGCCGAGGAGGTCATGGGCCTGGTCCTCGCCTATGAGCCCGTGTGGGCGATCGGCACCGGCGAAGTCGCCACCCCAGCGGATGCGCAAGAGGTATGCGGCGCGATTCGCGCCCGGATCACACACGTCCACGGTGAGGAAACCGGTGCCACGATCCGCATCCTGTACGGCGGCTCGGTGAAGGCCGCCAACGTTTCTCGCATCATGAGCCAACCAGACATCGACGGTTGTTTGGTAGGCGGCGCCAGTCTCCAGGTCGACGAGTTCGGCGGCATCTGCCGCTTCTACTCCATGCCTGCGCTGTAGTCGCCGGCGAACAGGTAAGGTTGCTTCTCGTGATCCTCGCCTTCGACATTCTGCTCGTCGTCACCAGTTTGCTGCTGATCGTGATGGTTCTGCTGCACAAGGGTCGCGGCGGTGGCATGTCCGACATGTTCGGCGGCGGCATGTCCAGCGGACTTGGCGGATCGTCGGTCGCAGAGAAGAACCTCGACCGCATCACGATCGGGGTGGCGCTCATCTGGTTCGCCTGCGTGATCGCCCTCGGCCTGCTCCTGAAAGTTTCCTGACCGCACGCGTACAATGCGGTGTCGGCGCCTGTTCTCAGCCGGTGATCCCTACCTTCTAAGGAGTTGGCTAAGTGGCTGGTGGCAGTGCCATTCGAGGAAGCCGGGTCGGTGCCGGCCCAATGGGCGAGGCGGAGCGAGGAGACACAGCCCCTCGACAGCAGGTCACCTACTACTGCGCCAACGGTCATGAGACAGCACCGATGTTCGCTGTCGAGGCCCAGGTTCCCGACACGTGGGATTGTCCCCGATGCGGGTTACCTGCCAACCGCGACTGCGACAACCCTCCCGCGCGGCCGAAAAACGAGCCCTACAAGACTCATCTCGCCTACGTCAAAGAGCGTCGCTCGGACTCTGAGGCGAAGGAGATTCTCAACGAGGCGCTCTTGACCCTTCGCGCCAAGCGCAAGTCTGGCGAGATCGTCTTCTAGCGGCTGCGCGAGGAGAAAACTGCTGACCAGCACGTGAACTTGTTGCAGGCCGTGGTCCTCGGCGTGGTCGAAGGGGTATCGGAGTTTCTGCCGATCTCCAGCACCGGCCACCTGACGATCACCGAGAACTTGCTGGGACTCAGCGTCGACGACCCGGGTGTCACTGCCTTCACCGCGATCATCCAGCTGGGAGCAATCGCGGCGGTGATCATCTACTTCCGCACTGACATCGCTCTGACGACACGCGCGTGGTTCCGTGGGGTGTTCACTCCGTCGGCGCGCTCGGGTTTCGAGTATCGGCTCGGCTGGTACGTCATCGTGGGCTCCGTCCCGATCGGGGTGGTCGGATTCGTCGGAAGGGACGTCGTCTCCGGTCCGCTGCGGAGCCTGTGGGTCGTCGCTGCTGCATTGATCCTGTGGAGCGTCGTCATGGTGGCCGCCGAGCGACGCGCCACCCAGTCTCGAGGTGAGCAGGACCTGACTTTGCGGGACACAATCGTCATTGGCGCCGTCCAGTGCCTCTCCCTCATTCCGGGTGTCTCCCGTTCCGGTGCCACCATCTCGGCTGGACTGTTCAGAGGCCTGGACCGGGTCACCGCGACCAGGCTCTCGTTCTTTCTGTCCATCCCGGCCCTCACCGCTGCGGGAATTCATCAGTCGGTGACCGAGGCAGGTGCCATCTCGACAACAGTGGGCTGGCTACCGACGCTGGTGGGAACGGCGGTAAGCATGGTTGTCGCATATGCGTCGATCGCCTGGCTGCTTCGGCTGGTCGCGCACCATCCGATTTCGATCTTCGTCGGCTACCGCGTGGTCCTCGGCGTCGCGCTGTTGGCAGCGCTCTACACCGGTGCTCTAAACGCCACCTAATCGGGGGGGACCTACGGGGAGGCGAGGCGAGAGAGGCCAGCCGGTAGCTGGGATGCCGCTGCCCGGTCGAGGAGCCAGAGCGTTCGCTGCTCGCCTCGTGGACCGGCCGCGGGGATCTGGAACATGCCCGCACCGGCAAGGGCCAGATGCACCGCCCGGGCTTTGTCTTCTCCCGAGACGACGAACCAGACCTCGCGGGCGTGGCACAGCGTCGGCATCGTCAGAGAGATCCTGGTGGGTGGCGGCTTGGGAGCGCCACGCACGGCGACAACGGCTCTGTCGTCGTGCAGCGCGGGTTGTTCGGGAAATAGGGAGGCCACGTGCCCGTCAGGCCCGACGCCGAGCATGATCAGGTCGAAAAGTCGGGTTGCTCCATGGTCGGTAGGCGAGGCGTTCGAGCTCAAAGTCTGCGCGTATGCGGCGGCGGCCTGGTCCGGGTCATCGATTACATCGGCTGCGGGCATGGGATGCACGCGCGTCTCGTCGAGCCCGACGGAATCCAACAACGCACGTCGGGCCCGGGTCTCATTGCGCTCCTCATGACCGGCCGCAAGAAATCGCTCGTCGCCCCACCAGATCTCCACGCGCGACCAGTCGATCGCGTCGCGGGCGGCCGAGGCAGCAACCGCGGCGTGGACGCGGTCGGCGATGCCCCCGCCGGTGAGCACCCACTGGGGCACCTGCCCGCTGGCTTGGATGTCGACGAAGCTGGTGAGCAACCGGGCGCACACCGCCTCGACCAACTGGTCCGACGAGTGGTGCACCAGGACCGATGGCGCAGCCATCAGGACCCGGAGCCCGAAGTCGCAGCCTGCTTGGGAGCTTTCCTCTTGCCGGTCGACTTCTTCGCGGTGGACGTCTTCGCTGCGGCGGCACTCGTGGACCGTGTCGGCTTGCGCGTGGTGCCGCTCGTCAAGCGCTCGGACAACCGGCACAACGTCTTGACCGTTTCTTCGTAGATGTCGTCGGCGTCGAGGCGACGTAGCTCTTCTGCCAACAGCTCAGACGTGGCACGCCGCTTGAGTGCTACCGGCCTGACCGGCGCGTTGGGGATCGCGAAGTCGGCCGAGATGCCGTCGGGGCGTGAGATGGTGATATCGCCTCCGCCCGTGCTCAACGAGACGCTGGTGATGCCCGGCCCCTTGGTTACTGTTCGGGCGACATCTACCTTCAACCGCGAGGTGAGCCAGGCGACAAGCAAATCTGCGCTCGGGTTGACCCGCTCAGCCTGTACTTCTCCTCCCGTCACCCTGGCGGGGTACTGGTCGAGCGCAGCGGCGAGCAGCGCCCGCCACGATGTCAGCCGGGTCCACGAGAGGTCGGTGTTGCCGGGGGAGTAGTTGGTGGCCTGCGTGAACATCGCCTTCGACCGGCCGCGTACGACGGCCGCCGTGTCAGTGATGCGACGTTGCGCCAGGGCTCCGATCGGGTCGGCCGAAGGATCCTCGGGGGGTACGGCCGGCCACCACACCACCACGGGGGAGTCCGGCAACAACAGGGGCAGCACGACACTCTCAGGATGTTTGGCCAGCTCGCCGGACATTCTCAACAGCACGGTCTCACCCGAGCCACCGTCGCCAATCTTCACCTCGGCGTCGAGATTGGCTTTGCCGCGCGACGAGCCACTGATCACGCCCAGGATGCGGGCGGGGTGCTCCCTAGAGACCGTGTGAGCTGCTCTGAGGGCATCGGCGTGGCCCTTCTCGTCAGTGACGACGAGAAAGGTGAGGATCATTCCCATCGCCGGCGAGCCGGCCTTGCGGCGCTCGCGCAGCACCGCGCCAGCGATCTCGGAGGCGTTGGTCCCAGTCAGGTCAATGCTCATGTCAGCTCCTAGGGACGGCGCCAGACTCGACCGTCACGGGCGAGCATCTCTACAGCCGACGCCGGACCCCATGTGCCGGCGTCATAGGGGTCAGGTTTGCCGTTCTCAGCCCAGAACTCGATGATCGGGTCGAGGATCTGCCAGGCAAGCTCGACCTCCTCGTGCTGGGGGAACAGCGGAGGATCGCCCAGCAGCACATCGAGGATGAGCCGCTC
>JACCSH010000219.1 GCA_013813125.1 Nocardioidaceae bacterium
CCGCCAGCGTCCCGCTAGAAACCCAGGTAGACCGCGACCGAGAACTCATGGAGCGCGACCGAGAGCTGGGGGAACGGGACCGGATGCTGCATGAGCGCACTCGAGAGCGCGATGAAGCTCGACGCGAGCTAGAGGAGTTGCGCCACCGCCAGGCCACGGAAGGTGACGACTCTGAGAGCCTTCGGCGTGAGGAGTACGGCGGTTTCAACTGGGGTGCCGCCTTCTTCGGGTGGCTGGTCGCCATCGCCTTGACGGTGCTCTTGGCGAGTATCGCCGGTGCTATCGCGGATGCCGCCGGTGTCTCACTCGACATTGCCCAGTCCTACGAGCAGCGCGACGCCGGCGAAATCGGGATCGCCACCGGCATCGGCCTGCTCGTTGTCCTGATGATCGCCTATTTCGCCGGTGGCTACGTGGCAGGTAGGATGTCGCGCTTTGACGGCGGTCGGCAAGGCCTCGGCGTCTGGCTCATCGGCCTCGTGGCATCGGCGATCGCGGTCGTCCTGGGCCTGTTGTTCGACCAGAAGTACGACATCTTCAGCCGGGTCGACCTGCCCACCATCCCCATCCCGACCGACACCTTGACCTCGGCCCTTCTCATCGCGCTGGCTGCTGTCGTTGTCGGCACACTCCTCGCGGCCTTCCTCGGCGGCAAGATGGGGCAGCGCTACCACACCAAGATTGACCGCATCACCGCCTGAACGAAACGCCGGTTCTGGAGCCGCGTCGTACGCTGGCAGACGGACGCCGACCAGCGCACCTACACGGTGGAGGACTTGTGAACGAGCTGAACTCCCGCGGCACCTCGAGTGAGCCCCCGTCGAGGAGCGGCGAAGCCGACATCGAGGCTGGGCGCAAGAGGTGGCGGGAGCGCTACGACAGTTCCCGCATCCGGGCTGCGGACTTCACCACTTTGTCGCAGCTACCGGTTGAGCCGGTTTACGGACCTCCGTCCGGCAGCGACTACCCGAACTTCGCCGCGATCGGTTGGCCGGGTGATTTTCCCTTCACCCGAGGTTTGTACTCCACCGGCTACCGCGGTCGTACCTGGACGCTTCGGCAGTTCGCTGGCTTCGGGAACGCGCGACAGACCAACGAGCGTTACAAGATGATCCTCGGACACGGTGGCGGTGGACTGTCTGTTGCCTTCGACATGCCGACCCTGATGGGTCATGACAGTGACAGTCCCAAGGCGCTCGGCGAGGTGGGCCACTGCGGCGTCGCCGTCGACTCTGCGGTTGACGTCGACACTCTGTTCGCTGGCATATCGCTCGAAGACGTTACGACGTCTATGACCATCTCGGGCCCGGCGATACCGGTCTTCTGCATGTACCTGGTGGCGGCTGAGCGGCAAGGCGCGGATATATCCAAGCTCAACGGCACCCTGCAGACCGACATCTTCAAGGAGTACATCGCGCAGAAGGAGTGGCTGTTCGCGCCCGAGCCGCATCTACGCCTGATCGGCGACCTAATGGAGTACTGCGCCGAGCACATTCCCGACTACAAGCCGCTGAGCGTCTCGGGCTATCACATCCGTGAAGCGGGTTCGACGGCCGCCCAGGAGCTTGCGTTCACTTTGGCCGACGGTTTCGGCTACGTCGAGCTCGGGTTGTCGCGGGGGCTCGACGTTGACGTGTTCGCCCCTGGGTTGTCCTTCTTCTTCGATGCCCATCTGGACTTTTTCGAGGAGATCGCCAAATACCGGGCGGCACGTCGCATCTGGGCTCGGTGGATGCGCGACGTTTACGGGGCCAAGACCGACAAGGCGCAGTGGCTGCGGTTCCATACCCAAACGGCGGGGGTCTCCCTGACAGCGCAGCAGCCCTACAACAACGTGGTGCGTACGGCGGTCGAGGCATTGGCTGCCGTGCTGGGCGGCACCAACTCCCTGCACACGAACGCTTTGGACGAGACGCTCGCGCTGCCGACCGAGCAGTCGGCGGAGATCGCGCTGCGCACCCAGCAGGTGTTGATGGAGGAGACCGGGGTGGCCAACGTGGCCGACCCGCTAGGTGGGTCTTGGTACGTCGAGGCCCTGACCGACAAGCTCGAAGCCGAGGCTGAGGCGATCTTCGCAAAGATTCAGCAGATGGGTGGCGGCGGTGAGCGTGAGCACGAGATCGGGCCCATGACCTCGGGCATTCTGCGCGGGATCGAGGACGGCTGGTTCATGTCCGAGATCGCGGAGTCAGCCTTTCGGCATCACGTGGCGCTCGAGAAGGGTGACAAGTTGGTTGTCGGGGTCAACTGCCACACATCGACGGTGTCCGGTGAGCTAGAGATCCTGCGTGTGTCGCACGAGGTCGAGGTCGAACAGGTGCGCGAGCTCACCGAGCGACGAGCCTGTCGCGACGACGCCGCGGTGAAGGCAGCCCTCGACGATCTCGTGACCCAGAGCCGGACCACCGCCAACCTGATCCCTC
>JACCSH010000292.1 GCA_013813125.1 Nocardioidaceae bacterium
GGCACTGCCCCCGCCGGCAATCCGACGCGAGGACGGTGGGTTCTCGTTGGCGCTGCGCTCCTGCTTCAGCTCTGCCTTGGGGCTGTCTACGCGTGGAGCATCTTCAGCGCAGCGTTGACGGAAGCGGATTCGTTCCAGCTCAGCAAGCCGGAGGCGGCGTTGCCCTTCGAGGCTGCCATCGGGATGATTGTCATCGGCACCTTTCTCGGTGGCCGGATCCAGGACCGCAGGGTGCCCCGAATCGTCGCCCTTGCCGTGGCGTCGTCTACTCGCTAGGGGTGATGATCGCCTCGTTCGCAGGGAACGCAGATGAGCTCTGGCTGCTGGTGGTGGGCTACGGAGTACTGGGGGGATTCGGGCTTGGCCTCGCCTACATCGTCCCGATCGCCATGTTGCAGAAGTGGTTCCCTGATAGGCGCGGGCTCATCACGGGTCTCGCGGTTGGCGGGTTCGGTTTCGGTGCGGTGATCACGTCACCGGTCGCGCAGAAACTGATCGACAACAACCCCGAGGAGCCGACCCGCGCCTTCCTGCCGCTCGGGATCGCCTATCTCGTGTTGTCGTTCATCGGCGCACTTTCTTTCGTAACCCGCCCGAGGGGTACGCCGTGCCCGGATATGAGCCGGCCACCACCGGCAGGGTGGTTGACAGCGGGCGGCCGCAGCCGCGGTCGTCGGCATCCTGGCGATCTTCAACGGAGTCGGACGGTCGTGTGGGCGGCGGTGTCGGACTACACCGGTCGGATGGTTGCGTTCGTCGGCATGCTCGGGCTGCGGGGCGTCTGCCTGCTGCTCTTGCCGCATGCTGGCAATGCGATCCTCTTCTTCATCCTCGCTGCGGTCATCTACCTCTGCTACGGCGGTGGGTTCGGGACGATGCCCGCAACGGCAGGTGACTACTTTGGAATCAAGAACGCTGGGGCCATCTATGGCCTGATGATCATCGGCTGGAGCCTCGGTGGTGTGGTCGGCCCCCTTATCGCGGCTGCGGTGATAGGTGAGGACGAGAACTACGGCGCGGCCTACACGACGCTAGGCGTCATCGCGCTGGCGGCGGTTCTCCTGCCGCTCATCACCAAGCCGCCACGCACCCGGCAGTCTGCCGACGAAGGCGCTGTCAGCGAGAAGTCAGTGGCCTAAGGGCCAGTTCCAACCAACCCGCTGGCACAGCACCGCTCGAGATTCGCTCGAGAGATCCCGGCTCCTCGATGGTGGCAGTGCGTGCAACCTCTGAGCATTCCCGCGCGTCTTGGTTGTGGTAGTCACAGCCAGGCGCGGAAGGATGGCGAGCACGGTGCATCTCTTAGTGGGCACGGGAGGGGTCGATGCGATGAAACGGCGAGCCAATTCCTCGTCCTCTTCCACCTTCTCCAAAGACATGGAGTTCGAGGAGTACATGGCCGCTCGCCAGCCGAGTCTGTTGCGTACGGCGTACCTCCTCACCGGGGATCGCCACGCCGCGGAGGACTTGGTGCAGACCGCGCTCGCGAAGCTGTACCTGTCGTGGGAGAAGGTGCAGCGTCGGGACCTGGTCGACGGCTACGTGCGCCGCATCATGGTCAACGAGAACAACTCGTTGTGGAGGCGCCCGTGGAAGCGCAACGAGGTGCCCACCGGCGAGGTCCCCGAGCGCCGCGCCGTCGCACCCGAGCAGGACCACGGTGAGAGTTCCGCGCTCTGGGACTTCGTCCAGACCCTTCCAAAGAGACAGCGGGCGGTCATCGTGCTCCGGTACTACGAGGACCTCACTGAGGCTGAGACCGCCGAAGTCCTCGGCATCTCCGTGGGGACCGTGAAATCACAGGCCAGCCGCGCCGTTGCCTCGATGCGGCTGCGCGTGCACACCCAACCGATTCTGAACAGGGATACGGAGGAGGAGCGATGAGCCACCTCGACGACAACCACGACGAACTGGCCAGTGAGCTTCGCCGGCGGTCCGAGGAAGTCGGGGGCCACCCGATCGCCTTTGACTCCGTTCGGCGAACCGCCCGAGGCATCCAACGTCGTCGCCGGATTGCCGGTGGCATCGCCGCGGTTGCCGTACTCGCTGTGGCGGTGCCCGCCGGAATGGCTGCCTCGAGCACTCTCAACCTCGGCCAGCAACCTGCGCGTCAGCCGACTTCGGGTTCGGTGACGAGCGCCGACGGGTCGACGACCGACCCTTCAGTGGCCGAGCCGACGCAGTCACCTACTCCCAGCGAATCGGCCACAGAGCCGACCACCACAGACCCAACACCAGACAGCTCGGAGAATTCGAGCCCGCCTGCCGACCCCAACCTTGAGAAGACCGTCGACCTGACCGCCGCCGGTGCCGTCCGAGGCGTCGACCCGGCGATTGCTTACATTGATGGCCCGACGCTGCATGTGGCCGACGCCCCCCCTCTCAACTTGGGCGTGAGCTACTACGACATCGCGCCGCACAGGGGTGGCTGGATCGCCCTCGGTTCCAACGACGACGGCCGGCTGACCCTGTTCTTCCTTGCCGCCGACGGCACGGTGCAGGAC
>JACCSH010000321.1 GCA_013813125.1 Nocardioidaceae bacterium
TAGCGGATGCCTAACGCTTCAGTGAGCCTGAGCGCCGACACGGGCAGCTCACGACTGGAGGCGCCGTAGGTCGTCGAGGCAGCGACGCTCTACCTCGTCGAGCTCGGCCAGCGTCGCGTCGATGTCACGGCGGCGCT
This sequence comes from Nocardioidaceae bacterium, assembly GCA_013813125.1. Lineage (GTDB taxonomy): Bacteria > Actinomycetota > Actinomycetes > Propionibacteriales > Nocardioidaceae > JACCZJ01. Next base: position 138 of record JACCSH010000321.1, read on the forward strand.
GTTCGAGGTGTCGCCGGCGTACGTCGATCTGCTCGATCAGGTACGTGAGTTGGCCGACTTCGCCGGGCTCGGCGTCGTACATGTTGACGATGGTGGCAATATCCTCGAGCGAGAACCCGAGACGTCGGCCTCGAAGGATCAGTTCCAGCCTGACCCGGTCACGGGGGTGGAACAGCCGCACAGTGCCAAGCCGTTGCGGACTGATCAGCCCGAGTTCCTCATAGTGGCGGATGGTTCGCAGCGTGACGCCAAAATGCCCAGCCACCTCGGCGATGGTCCACGGCTTGGCGTTGTCGGCGGTCGGCACCAGCCCCACCTCCTCCTTGCTCCCGTCCGACCCCGCGTTTACCCTTACGTTAACGTAAGCGCCCCGTTCGTCTGAACGGCTGAGGGCTGAGAGGCACGCATGAGCTTTGTCTTGCCACCCGAGCATGAGGCGTTCCGCGGCAGCGTTCGCGAGTTCGCTGAAGCCGAGATCGCTCCCTACGCGGCTGAGTGGGACCGATTGCACCACTTCCCTGTCGATGTCGTGCGAAAGATGGGGGCGCTCGGGCTGTTCGGGCTGACAGCCCCGGAGGAGTACGGCGGTGCTGGCGAAGACGGTGACTTCACCAGCTTGTGCGTGGCGATCGAGGAGATCGGGCGGGTCGACCAGTCGATGGGGATCACTCTCGAGGCGGCCGTCGGCCTCGGTATCAACCCGATCCTGACGTACGGCACCGACGAGCAGAAGCAGAAGTGGCTTCCCGACCTGGTGACGGGCCATGCGCTGGCCGGCTTTGGCCTCACGGAGCCTGGTGCGGGCTCCGATGCCGGCGCTACCGCGACGCGGGCGGAGTTGGTCGACGGCCAGTGGCGGATCAACGGGTCCAAGCAGTTCATCACCAACTCCGGCTCCGAGATCACCTCCCTCGTAACCGTCACTGCTCGCACCGGCCAGCGGGACGACGGCCGTGCCGAGGTGTCGACCTTCATCATCGAGGCCGGGACGCCAGGCTTCGAAGTCGAGCCGGCGTACGACAAGCTCGGCTGGCACGCCAGCGACACGCACCCCCTCACCTTCACCGACGTGCACGTCCCGGAGGACAATCTGCTGGGCGAACGGGGGCGTGGCTTCGCTCAGTTCCTGGCCATCCTCGACGACGGGCGGGTCGCGATTGCAGCCCTCGCGGTGGGCTGCATCCAGGCCTGCCTCGACCTGTCGGTGCAGTACGCCGGTGAACGCACGACCTTCAAGGTGCCCATTGGGACCAAGCAGGGAGTGGCCTTCCAGATAGCTGACCTGCAGGTCATGGCCGAGGCGGCCCGGGTGCTCACCTACAAGGCAGCAGCGCTGAAAGACTCCGGCCGAACGCGCGAAGAGTTCAGGCAAGCCGCAGCGATTGCGAAGCTCTATGCCACGGAGTCAGCCGTGACGGCCACCCGGATCGCGACGCAGGTCTTCGGCGGCTATGGATTCATGGAGGAGTACCCCGTCGCCCGCTTCTACCGGGACGCCAAGGTGCTCGAGATCGGAGAGGGTACGTCGGAGGTGCAGCGCATGCTCATCGCCCGAGGCCTCGGTCTGCCGGTGGAGTGACCGCCACCGCTGCGGCAGGAGCTCCAGCCGGCTCAGCGCCACAGGGCGGTCCAGGCCACGCCGAGCTCTGCGGTCATCAGCCGCAGCAGCGGCAGCGAGATGCCCACCACGTTGTGTGGGTCACCTTGGATCCCGCGCACGAATGCGCCACCGATTCCGTCCAGGGTGAAAGCCCCTGCCACGTTGAGCGGCTCACCCGTCGCGACGTACGTACGAATCTCCTCGCTCGTCAGGTCGGCGAAGTAGACAGTCGTGGCGGCTCCACGTACGACCTTCGCGCCTGTCGTGACATCCGCCATGAAATGACCCGTGTGCAAGACGCCACTGCGACCGCTCATCGCGGTGAGCCGCGCGATCGCCTCGTTTTCGGAGCCGGGTTTTCCGTGTAGCTGCCCATCGAGTTCGAGAACCGAGTCACACGCGACGACCAGCTCCCGGTGGCCCGGGACCGGCGCAGGACGTTGGTTCAGTACTGTCTGGCCCTTCAGCTCGGCCAGGTGAAGGACCAGTTCGGCGGCCCCATCCGCGGCGACCCTTGATTCGTCGACGCCGGAGACGACTACTTCGGGGTCGAGTCCGGCCCGCCGAAGTGTCTCGAGGCGGGCCAGCGAGGCGGAGGCCAGGACGAGCCGTACCGTCATCGGGTGGTCACGGCGGACCCGGGAGTCCCTGCCGTCATACCCGTGCCAGTGCCTCACGCAACGGGTCGAGTCCGAGAGATCCCAGGTCGAGGGCGTTTCGGTGGAACTGCTTGAGATCGAAGTCACTGCCTTGACGCTGCTTGACCTCGTCGCGTGCCTGGAGCCAGATGCGTTCGCCGATCTTGTATGCCGGTGCCTGCCCCGGCCAACCGAGGTAGCGGTTGACCTCGAAGGCGATGACAGCGTCCTCGAGGCGGCAGTGACCGTGCATGAACTCCAAAGCCAGGTCGGCGTTCCAGATCTTCCCAGGGTGGAACCCGAAGGGGTTGTCGCGGGGGATCTCGAGCTCAAGGTGTGTTCCGATGTCCACGATCACGCGCGCAGCGCGCAGTGCCTGACCGTCGAGCATGCCGAGCTTGTTTCCGGGGTCGTCTAGATAACCGAGCTCTTCCATCAGCCGTTCGGCGTAGAGAGCCCACCCTTCACCATGCCCGGAAACCCAGCACATGGTGCGTTGCCAGCGGTTGAGGATCTCGTGGCGATATGCGGTTTGAGCGACTTGCAGGTGATGGCCGGGCACGCCTTCGTGATAGACCGTCGTCACCTCGCGCCAGGTCGAGAACGTGGAGATACCGTCTGGCACCGCCCACCACATCTGCCCGGGGCGGGACCAGTCCTCGCTCGGGCCCGTGTAGTAGATGCCACCGTCGTTGGTGGGCGCCAGGCGGCACTCGATGCGCCGGATCGGCTCGGGGATGTCGAAGTGGGTGTCTGCGAGCTCGTCGATCGTCTGGGTGGCCAGCTGCTGCATCCAGGCACGGAAACTTTCTTTGCCTGAGATGGTGCGGCGCGGGTCGGCGTCGAGTATGTCGACCGCCTCGTCGACGGTCGCGCCCGACTCGATCTGGTCGGACACCGCCAGCATCTCGTCCTCTATGCGCTTGAGCTCGTCCCACCCCCAGGCGTACGTCTCGTCCAGGTCGATCTCCGCGCCGAGAAAGTATCGGGACTCGGGTTCGTACTGATCCCGCCCGACACCGTCCTTGTCCTTGCCACGTGGCAGGAGATCACCCACGAGGAAGTCTCCGAACTCGCCGAAGGCAGCACTCGAGCGCTCGGCGTTCTCCAGCAGCTCGGCGGCCAGCCGGTCATTGACGCCGGTGGCCTGCTCGGCCAGCCCGATAAAGAAGTTCCCACTGTCCCCCTCCTGACCCGTCCAGGCCCGGATCTGGTCTGCGACTGCGCCGAGCTGCCGTTTGGCGGAGATGTGGCCCTCGTCTGCCGAGACTCCCAACGTCTGCCGGTAGCCGTCAAGACGCTGCGGGATGAGGCTGAGCCGGGAGTTGATGTCACTCCAGGCGTCTTCGCTCTCGGTGCTCATCAGGTCGAACACGCCCCGCAGGTTGTGCAGCTCACTGGCGATGACGCTCACCCTCGATTGGGGTGTCCGAGCGGCGTACTGGTCCAGTGTCACGGTGAGCCGCTCGACGAAGGAGTCCTTGGCTGCGCGGTCCTGGTCGTCGGTCGGCTCGGCGCTGCGCATCCGCCCGAGTGTCTGCCGGATCAGCGCCTCACGCTGCTCATAGCCCGCTGGGGACAGGTCGGGAAGCTGGGCGTCATAACCGGCGATCCCGACGTAGGTCGCCGTCAGTGGGTCCAGCGCGGCGTAGTCCTCGACGAACTGGTCCGCGATCGCGTCAACGGGGCGCATCGCGCCTAGTTGAGCAGACGCGACGGTGGCGTCGGTCGCGTCGTTGGCCATGCCCAGACTTTACGCCTCGATCCCCGTCCGCCGGCACATCTGCGAGGTTGATGTACAACAGAGCGGGTACCGGGTTCGATCACGCCGACGGTCACCACCGTCACGCGACAGAGTCGCGCCCGCCGAGGCTGAACGAGCCTGTGCAGACGCGGGGAAGGGGTCGGTTACTGGTGAGCGACCGCTACGAGATTCGGCCGGTCGTGCTTTCCGACGCTGATGTTCTGCTGGAGTGGCGGAACGACGCCGAAACCCGAAGGCGGGCCCGAACCCAGCAGGTGATCGACCTCGCCGACCATGTGTCGTGGCTGGCGGCGGCTCTCGCCGACGAGTCCCGCCTGTACCGGTTGCTCGTTTCCACTGACGGCTCAGTCGAGCTTCCGCTCGCTTCTGTCCGCTATGACTGCGAGGCTGGCACAGGTCTCGCGGTTGTCAGCATCTTGGTAGCGCCAACTGCGCGGGGACGCGGTATCGGCCGGGTGGCGCTGGAGCGCACCCTCCCGGAGCTGCGGCAGTGGCAGCCTGACCTGTCGGCCGTGCTTGCCGTCGTACACAAGGACAACCCTGCTTCTCGCAGGCTCTTTCAGTCCACCGGCTTCACCTACCGGGACTCCGACGGGCCGTGGCAGAACTATGTCTTGGCACTGTAGTCAACAGACCCGTCGCTCATCGGGGAAGCGCGCTAGCCCGCCAGCCACCTCGGCCAACGTGATGGGCACCGCGCACGCTACGCTCGCGCGCCGTCCAGTCCGACCGATGTACGACGGTCGGCTCGTCGCCTTCCGCGGCGCGACGCCCAGCCACGACCGCGACGAGGGCGGCGAGCTCCTCTGGAGTCGGCTGACCCTTCAACACCTGCAGAAGTGGCGGTTCGGGTTCTCGACCTGGCACCGGATTCGTAGCCTCTCGAAGGAAGACAAGGGAAGTCACAGCGGGATGTTGCCATGCTTCTTGGGGGGAAGCGTTTCGCGTTTGTTACGAAGCAGACGCAGGGAGCGCACGACCTCCGAGCGCGTCTCATGCGGGGCGATGACGGCGTCGACATAACCTCGCTCGGCGGCAAGATAGGGGTTCGCGAGCGTGTCCTCGTAGTCGCGGACCAGCTCCGCCCTCAGCTGCTGCGGGTCCTGGGCCGCGGCCAGCTCGGCGCGGTAGAGGATGTTGACCGCACCCTGGGCTCCCATCACTGCGATCTGGGCGGTCGGCCAGGCAACGTTCATGTCGGCGCCGAGATGCTTGGATCCCATGACGTCGTACGCGCCGCCGTACGCCTTGCGCGTGATCACCGTTATCAGCGGAACCGTGGCCTCGGCGTAGGCGTAGATCAACTTCGCGCCACGCCGGATGATGCCGTTCCACTCCTGGTCGGTGCCCGGCAGAAAGCCGGGTACGTCGACGAAGGTCAGCACGGGGAGGTTGAACGCGTCGCAGGTCCGCACGAAGCGGGCGGCCTTCTCGGACGCGTCGATATCCAAAGTGCCCGCCAGTTGCAGCGGCTGGTTGGCCACGACGCCCACGGAGTGGCCCTCGACCCGACCGAACCCGACGACGATGTTCGGTGCGAATAGCGCCTGCACTTCGAGGAACTCAGCGTCATCGAGCACCGACTCGATGACCGTGTGCATGTCGTAGGGCTGGTTGGGAGAGTCAGGGATGAGCCGGTCCAAAGACAGGTCGGTGTCGTTGACAGCAAGGTGCGCAGCCCCCTCGACATATGCAGGTGGGTCCTCGAGGTTGTTCTGCGGAAGGTAGGAGAGCAGAGCCTTGACAAAGTCGATCGCATCCGGCTCGTCACCGGCCAGGTAGTGGGCGTTGCCGCTCTTGGTGTTGTGGGTGTGCGCTCCGCCGAGATCCTCCATCGTCACGTCTTCGCCGGTCACCGTCTTGATGACGTCGGGCCCGGTGATGAACATGTGCGACGTCTTGTCGACCATCACGGTGAAGTCGGTGATGGCAGGAGAGTAGACAGCACCGCCGGCGCACGGGCCCAAGATAAGCGATATCTGCGGAATCACCCCGGACGCGTGGACGTTGCGGCGGAAGATCTCGGCGTACAACCCCAATGCCACGACGCCTTCTTGGATACGAGCGCCTCCGGAGTCGTTGATGCCGATGAGGGGACATCCGGTCTTCATGGCCAGATCCATGACCTTGACGATCTTCTCGCCGAAGACCTCTCCCAGGCTGCCCCCGAAGACGGTGAAGTCCTGGGAGAACACGCACACCTGTCGGCCCGCGATAGTGCCGTAGCCGGTGACCACCCCATCCCCGTAGGGCCGGTTGTCCTGCATCTCGAAGTTCGTCGAGCGGTGACGCGCGAGCTCGTCGAGCTCGACGAACGATCCCTCGTCGAGCAACTGGTCCACGCGCTCGCGGGCGGTGAGCTTGCCCTTGGCTCGCTGCTTCTCGATCGCGCGCTCAGACCCCGCATGCACCGCGGCGTCGAGACGCTCGCTCAGGTCCGCGAGCTTGCCGGCGGTGGTGTGGATGTCGATGTCGCTCACCCGAGGCAGCGTAGCGTGACGGCTGATGCCCTCGAGATACGACGATCTGGAGCGCCCTCCTCTCGACGAGGCCGCGCTGCGCCGAGCCCTCGTGCTGCCTGGTTCCTTGTGGTCTGACGTACAGGTGGTGAACTCGACACCTTCAACCAATGCGCTCCTGGCCTCCCGGGTCCAGGACGCGCCCGCGGGCAGCACCCGACCCGATGGGCTCGTCGTGTTCGCCGAGCATCAAACTGCCGGGCGCGGCCGCCTCGACCGCGTGTGGTCCGCTCCGGCGCGGTCGGGACTTGCCATGTCTGTGCTCGTGCGGCCCCCCGACGTCCCTCCTAACCGCTGGTCGTGGATCCCCCTGCTCGCGGGGCTGGCGGTGGCAGCCGCCGTACGCCGCGAAGCCCGTGTCGAGGCCGAGCTCAAGTGGCCCAACGATGTGATGGTCGCAGACCGAAAGCTCGGCGGGCTGCTGGTCGAGCGGATCGAGCCGGCGCCTGGATCGGCGGTGGCCATCATCGGCATCGGGGTGAACGTGTCTCTGCGTCCCAACGAGCTACCGGTGCCGACTGCCACGTCGTTGGCCATCGAGAACGCCCGGACAACGGACAGGTCACTGTTGGCTCGGGCTGTGCTACGAAACCTCGAGGGCTTGCTCACCGACTGGGCACGACATGGTGGCGATGCCGAGAAAGGCGGCCTGCACACCGCGTACGTCAAAGCCTGCATGACGATCGGTCGTAGAGTCAGTGTCGAACTGCCGAATGCCCCGCCGGTCGTGGGCACCGCCGTGGGCGTCGACAGCGCCGGGCATCTGCTCGTGCGCAGCCAGGGAAGCCAGCACACCTTCAGCGCCGGTGACATCCTGCACCTGCGCTGAGAAACCCTGGACCGGATGCGTTACGCCTCCTCGCTGCGACGTGACACCATCTGAGGCGGATCAAGGCTTCATTCATCTTCAGGAGGACCCGTGGGCATCTCAGAAAAGCTCTTGAGCGAGGGCGAACATGTCATCACCTCGACACGCACGCACTGGAAGGCACTGGTCCTGCCGGTCATCTTCTTGCTGGTGATCTGTGCTCTGGCGGGGTTTGCGCTCGCCGTGCTGCCTAGCGGGGAGTTGCACGACCCGCTGGTCTACGCGGTCCTCGCCGGAGCAGCGCTTGCCATCATCTGGTTCACGGTGCGCCCGTTCCTGATCTGGGTGACAGCGTCGTACACCGTGACGAACCGTCGACTCATCAACCGCTCGGGTGTGTTCACGCGCAGCGGCCGGGACATCCCGCTGCACCGCATCAACGATGTGACCTATGAACGCGACGTGCTCGATCGGCTCTTGGGGTGCGGGACGCTGGTGATATCCGATGCGAGCGAACAGGGGCGTTCGGTGCTCCCCGACGTACCTCGGGTGGAGAAGCTGCAGCTTGTCATCACCGATCTGCTGTTCGGTAACAACGACGGGCGCGACGACGACGGCAGTCCGCCACCTCCTCGGGCTTAGTCGGAGCGCAGCAGGCCGACGCCCAGGCTGAGGACACCGGCGCCGAGTAAAACTGCCCCGGCAAAGACCAACGCGACTAGACGGTTGGGCTTGACCCGCGCCGCTCCCATCGAGGAGAAGAAGAATCCGGCCGGCATCGCGATCGCGGCTATTGCGACGCCGCTGCGCGAGAGCCAGCCGATCACCCCGCTCTGGTCGATGGCGTCGACGTACAACTGGCAAACCAGCGCCAGCATGACCAGTACGCCGGCGTGGGCGTGACCCGCGCGGGCGAAACTGCGCTGGAATTCGGTGAGCTCGACGCGGCCGCTAGTGACCCTGACCAGATACACCCCGCCGATCTCGATCGCTACGAAGGACACGAGCAGGATGCCGGCCAGCGTGCGCGAGGCGTCCGACAAGACGAGTAGTCCCATGACCTTGACGATCCCTCAAATCTGGATACTATTACTATCTAGATTAGACAGTCCCACTATCCATCTTGTCAAGGCACCTGAAATGAAGATGTCCGAGCTGTCGGCCCGCAGTGGCGTCGCGATCCCGACGATCAAGTTCTACCTGCGGGAGGGGCTGCTCCGACGAGGTGAGCTGACCTCCCGCACCCAGGCGTCCTATGACGACACCCACCTGCGCCGACTGCGCCTCATCCGGAGTCTGGTCGAGGTAGCCGGACTCAAGCTCGACGTTGTCAAGCGGGTGCTGGCAGCGGTCGATGACGAGTCGAGGACCCGCCACGAGGTACTGGGAACGGCTCACTCGTCATTGTCAGCTCCGGCATCACCCTCGGTCGAGGACGTTAAGCACGCCAGGCGTTTGCTCGCACACTGGGGCTGGCAGGTGCACACCCAGAGCCCGCTTCCCGCTGCTCTTGCCTGCGCGTTGCGCAGTCTTGACTCGGTTGGACATCCGATGAACGAGGAGGCGCTGGACGCCTACGCCGCCGCCGCTGCCGCCGTTGCGGCGGTCGACGTCTCGGAGCTCCCCGCAGACCGCACGGATGCGGTGGAGACGGTCGTTGTCGGCACGCTGCTGCGCGAACCGGTGCTGCTGATCCTGCGCAGGATGGCGCAAGAAGCCAGATCCGCCCGCAACGAGTGAGGTGGGCTGAGACAAAGTCATTCATGGCCTGCTGACGGGTGACTTCGTGTCCAAAGCGTGCGGACGGAAGACGAAGGTGCGGTAGCTCCAGAAGCGGAAGCCGGTCCCCAGCACCAGACCGAAGCCGTTGGCCGAGATGTTGTCGGCCAAGGGGCTGCGAAGGTCGAGTCCATAGTGCGAGAAGGCCAAGCAGGCGAGCGCGATCAGCATCCCCAAACCGTTGAAGAAGAAGAACAGGACGACCTCGCGTCGAGCCCCCGTCCGCTGATGGTGGCGCCACGTCCAGTGCCGGTTGCCGAGGTAGGTGACACCTGTCGCACATACCACCGAGACCGCCTTGGCCGTCAGCGGCTTGTCCTCGAGGAGGCCGGGCTCGCCAGCGAACCGGAGCAGGTTGAAGAGGCCGACGTCGACCACGAACCCGACGGCTCCGACAAGTCCGAACCGCATCACCTCCGGCGCGAGAACACGTAGGCGGTCCAGCACGAGCAGGCGCTCCTTCGGTCGACAAAGATCGGCGGGAGGGCCAACGGGAGGTAGCCGCCACAGTGGAAGTGACGCCAAGACTACGACGAGAGCAGTCTGCACAGGTTGAATGTCCAGCAACTGCTGCGATGCAGCACGGCACAGCGTTGCCTTGGCGGTCTGCGTCGTCCGGCTAGTCTTCAGGCCGTGGAGACCCCTGTCGTCGGCGTCGTGGGTGCTGGCCAGCTGGCTCGGATGATGCAGCAGGCGGCCATTCCGCTCGGGGTACCGCTGCGCCTGCTGGCCGAGACGGCGAGCTCGTCCGCCGCGCAGGTGATAGCCGATTCGCAGGTGGGCGACTACGCCGACCTCGACACGCTGCGCGCCTGGGCGAGCGGGGTCGACGTCGTGACGTTCGACCATGAGCACGTGCCAACCGCTCACCTGGAGGCGCTTGCGGTCGACGGTGTGGCCTGCCGACCCGGCCCTGCCGCACTTGTGCACGCACAGGACAAGGTGGTGATGCGCAAACGGCTGGCCGAGCTGGAGGTGCCCTGCCCACGCAACCGTGTTGTCGACTCAGCGAAAGCGGTTGCCGACTTCGCCGCCGACGGCGACGGTTGGCCTGTCGTGCTCAAGACGGCGACAGGGGGCTACGACGGCAAGGGAGTCTGGATCGTGGACGACAGCGATCAGGCTGCTGGTGTGATCAGAGTCGCATCGGCAGCAGCGGTGCTTCTGGCCGAGGACAGGGTCGACTTCGTCCGCGAGCTGTCCGCCGTCGTGGCCCGAGCCCCGAGCGGCCAGATCGCAGCCTACCCAGTCGTCGAGACCACGCAGACCAACGGCGTCTGCACGGAGGTGACGTCCCCGGCCCCGGACCTCGAACCGGTGCTGGCACTCGAGGCGCAGCAGGTCGCGATGACGATCGCCGCCGAGCTCGACGTCACCGGCATCCTGGCCGTCGAGCTGTTCGAGACTCGCGATGGGCGAATCATGGTCAACGAGCTGGCGATGCGCCCGCACAACACCGGCCACTGGACGATTGACGGTGCCGTGACCAGCCAGTTCGAGAACCATCTGCGCGCTGTGCTCGACCTGCCGCTCGGCTCACCGAAGGCACGGGTGCGGTGGACTGTGATGGTGAACATTTTGGGGAGCTCGGCACCTCCGCTGTTCGACGGCTATCTGCATGTGCAGGCCCGCGACCCAGAGATCCGGGTGCACCTCTACGGCAAGGACGTCACCCCCGGCCGCAAGGTCGGACACGTGACGGCATACGGCGATAGTCTCGACGAGGTGAAGCAACGCGCCCGCCACGCAGCCTCCTGGTTCGAGGGCAAGCTCAGTGATGACGGGGACGAGGGCTGAGGTGACGAGCACCGCGCCGGAACCTGTGGTGGCGATCGTGATGGGGTCTGAGTCCGACTGGCCGACGATGGAGTCGGCGGCGGACGTGCTGGTGGAGTTCGGTGTGGCCTTCGAGGCCGACGTGCTCTCCGCCCACCGGATGCCTGACGAGATGCTGAGTTACGGACGCGCGGCTCACGGCCGCGGGCTCCGCGTGATCATCGCTGGAGCCGGAGGAGCCGCTCACCTCCCCGGCATGTTGGCGGCGGTGACTCCACTCCCTGTGATCGGTGTGCCGGTCCCGCTGAAGTATCTGGACGGCATGGACTCGCTGCTCTCGATCGTGCAGATGCCCGCCGGCGTGCCGGTGGCGACGGTGGCGGTCGGCAACGCCAAGAACGCCGGCCTGCTCGCGGTGCGGATTCTCGCCACCTATGACGAGAGGCTGACGCGCGCTGTGTCGGACTACCAGGAGTCGCTGCGCGCCATCGCCTCCGGAAAGGGCGAGAGTGTCCGCAGGGAAGCGGCATCGAAGAGCTCATGACAGCACCACCAAACACGGTTTACATCCACATAGGTCTCCACAAGACCGGAACCACCTACCTGCAGAACATGCTGCGAGTCAACCGCGAAGAGGTGCGCCGCCAGCAGATCGAGTTCACGGGTGGTCCCGGTGAGCCCTCCCAGAAGGCTGCAGTGTGGGATCTGCACGGGCGGAGACTGCGCGACGTCGACGACAGGTTCTACGCAGGCAAGTGGGACTCGCTGGTCGAGCACATCAACTCCAGCGGCCTTCCCCGGGCCCTGATCTCCGAGGAGCGGCTGGCGCTGTCGACGCTCAAGCAGGCTCGCCGCGTCGTGGACGCTTTCCCCGCTGCAGAGATCCATGTCGTCGCCACCGCCCGCGACCTCGGCCGGGTCGCCGTGTCGGCCTGGCAGGAGGAGATCAAGAGCAATTCCGTCTGGACCTGGCAGGAGTTCGTCACCTCCATCAAGGACACGGACGGTTTCGCCAAGAACCCTGCGCGCAACTTCTGGTTACGCCAAGATCTGCCCACGATCTGCGAGACGTGGGAGTCTGTCGTGCCGTCCGAGCGCTTGCATGTGGTCACCGTCCCCTTGGCCGGCTCACCGCCGGAAGTGCTGCTCGAGCGGTTCTGCTCGGTGATCGGCATCGACGCATCAGCACTCACCGAGCAGCCGGCGTGGACCAACGAGACCGTGGGGGTCCCAGCGACCGAGGTGATTCGCCGCGTCAACGAGCGGCTAGCCGGCAGCCTCAACCAGCGCCAGTACGACAGGGTCGTCAAAGGGACTCTGGTGCCCCTGATGGCGCGACGAATCGAGCGAGCGCTCTTCAGCCTCTCCGAGGCAGATCGCGAGTGGGCCGATGACCGCGCTGCTTCGACGATTGCGGCGCTTAAGGACCGCGGCTATCCCATCGTGGGTGACCTCGAGGAGCTGCGCCCGCGCTGGCACAAGGACAGCAGACGGCCCGATGACCTCACCACCGACGAGCTGCTCGACACTTCCCTCGAGGCGTTGGCCCTCCTGGCAGAAGCGCACGCGACGTCATGGTGGGTCCGCAAACGGCCCGACAACGACGAAACCGACGCTTCCGAAAGCCTGGGAAGCAAGGTCCGGGCCACCGTGTTTCGTACCCAGAGCAAGGGTGCCGACTTGGCAGACCGAAACCCGGTCGCCGCGAAGGCGCTGGGAGCGGTCCTGAAGAGTCGGCAGAGAGCTCGGCTCAAGGCCCGGGACCGTTTCAAGAGCTGAGGTACCGGCTAGGCCTGGCGCCGTCGCAGCCGCAGCCTTCGACCTGCCCCCAGCCCAGCCCCGACCGTTTTTGACGCTGCGTTGCGGATGCTCTGGCGTGCAACCACCGATGGCTCTCGCGTCTGGGCGAGCTGGAGCAGCAGCTCGGCGGTCGCCTGCACAGCCACTTCTGCGATGTCCTCCTCACTAGCGACATTGCGACTCACCGGTTGGCGCTGGCTTGGCCGGAGGTCGTCGAGGTCGCCGCTCACGGAATAGCCACGAAGCTTGATCTGCTCGATCCAGTCGTCGCCCAGCCTCTCCACCGCCGGCCACAGATGCTTGGGCAGCACCGGTTTCGGTGACCGCGACAGATCCGCCAGGATGCTGTTGGCGAAGAGCCGGGTGGCGACCGCACCATACTGTGGGTGCGGGAGTCGACCGGCCAGAGCGAGGTTGATCCGGCGCAGGAACTCGACTTCGGCGATTCCCAACGACTCGTTCGAACGCGGAACGACGGAAGGGTCGAACCGGGAACCGTCAACGCCGATCACGGTCGCGAAGCGCTCCCACAGCACCTTGGGATCTGTCCCGGAGGGCGGGACGGTGACGACATGCACGTGGTCGGGCGCCAGGGTCGATCCCCACCGTTCGAGCAGTTCGGGGATCTGTTGCGGCACTGCGAGATTGTCCCGGGCGATCGTCCTCCTCGCGATGGCGGGGAACGCACGAGTGCTGCCGTGCTTGATGGTCTCCTGCCACGAAGACACCAGCTGACGCCCCGGGTCCCGGGCGGTGACCACCAGGTGGAGGTCGGTCCCTTGCAGGTCTTCGATGGCGGCCCGCGCATGGTGGTCATCTGCCGACGCGAAGATCTCGTGAGAGATGACAACCGTTCCGCGAAAGCCTCGCGTCTGTCTGAGCAGCCGGGCCCAGGCGCCAACAGCAGCAAGCCGCGGAGTCTCGCGTCCCGGCCCGATGCCGAAGCCGTGGTCACCTCGCACGTCAAGTGCCGCAGAGAAGTGGCTGTACTGAGGTATACCGGGATAGAGCACACCGACGGAACGCAACTCTTTGCGCCAGTGCCGGAGCAGGTCTTGGATGTAGGTCGTGCCGGTCTTGGGCGGTCCGATATGGAAGAAGACCGTCGGGCTGCCGACAGGAGACTTGGCCATGGGCGACATGGTAAGCATGGCGCCATGGCCGACTTCCCGGTGTTCGCGCTGTCTGACGAACATCGGGCGATCCGCGGAGCGGTCAGAGCCCTCTGCGACGCCAAAGTCGCACCCCACGCGGCGTCGGTCGACGAGTCCGGCGAGTTTCCCTCCCAGGCCTATGCCGCTCTGCGCCAAGCTGACTTCCATGCGCCCCATATCCCGGAGGCGTACGGCGGGGCCGGCGCGGACGCGTTGGCCACGTGCCTGGTGATCGAGGAGGTGGCAAGGGCCTGCGCATCTTCTTCTCTCATTCCGGCGGTCAACAAGCTCGGCAGTATGCCGCTTCTGCTCAGCGGCTCTGAGGAGGTCAAAGCGGCATACCTCCCCCGCGTAGCAGCCGGCGAGGCGATGTTCTCCTACTGCCTCTCAGAACCCGAGGTGGGTTCTGATGTCGCCGACATGCGAACCGTGGCTACGCGCGACGGGGACGGCTACATGCTCAACGGGGTCAAACGATGGATCACCAACGCTGGTGTCTCGGAGTTCTACACCGTCTTTGCCGTGACCGCCCCGGAACGAGGCAGCGAGGGGATCTCGGCCTTCGTGGTGGAAAAGGGGGACGAGGGAGTGTCTTTCGGAGCGCTTGAGAAAAAGCTCGGGATAAAGGGATCCCCCACCCGGGAGCTGTTCCTCGACCGCGTCGAGTTGCCCGCAGGCCGGCTGATCGGCCCGGAGGGAAGTGGTCTGGACACTGCCCTTCGCACGCTCGACCACACCAGGGTGACGATCGCAGCGCAGGCGGTGGGGATCGCCCAAGGATCGTTGGACTTTGCGCTGGGCTATGTGCAGGAACGCCGGCAGTTCGGTCGGGCGATCGCTGACTTTCAGGGCCTGCAGTTCCTCCTGGCTGACATGGGAATGCGGATCGAGGCGGCCCGTCAGCTCACCTATGCCGCCGCGGGGAGGTCCGAGCGCGACGACGAGGATCTCGCCTTCTTCGCCGCCGCCGCCAAGTGCTTTGCGTCTGACATGGCCATGGCGGTAACCACCGACGCGGTACAGCTGCTCGGTGGCTACGGCTATACCCGCGACTACCCGGTCGAGCGGATGATGCGAGATGCGAAGATCACCCAGATCTACGAAGGCACCAACCAGATCCAGCGGATCATCATCGCGCGGCAGCTACTGGGCGGCGTCCAAAGTCAGCTCTGAGTGTGATGCGACGCCTACTGAGGGGTGCAGGTGACCGAGTCGATGTCGTCGTTGCGGATCGCTGTGAAGATGGCACCTGCTTTTTCGTCATCCCAGATGACGGCCGAACCGGCAGACGTCGCCTCCCCGAGGCTCGTGTAAGGGACCACACATCGTTTGGCGTCCTTGCCTGGCCGCGCCATCGCCCAAGCGAACCTCGCCACGTCGAGAGGGCCGACATTCTCACCGATTCGCAGGGCATCGGCTCCTGCGGCGTTGACCTGGAAGTAGCGCCACGGCAGTACCACCGTCTGCCACGAGAGAGCTGTCTCGCCGACCGCCGTGATCACCTCGCGCTGGTGCAGAGCACGGGTGATGTCGCCCAGCGCGAAGGCCCGCGACCGTGTGTAACTCAAGGCTGTCGGGCCGTCAACCTCGGTGCACCCTCTGTCGAGTTTGAGCCCTCCCGCCTTGGGGTCGTCTATCGCCTCCGTCGGACAGACCTCGATACCGCCGATCGCATCCACGATCTTTACGAAGCCGGCGAAACCGACCTCTATGTAGTTGTCGACCCGAACGTCCGTGGCCCGCTCGACCGTCTCGACCAGCAGATCGGGGCCACCGAAGGCGTACGCCGCGTTGATCTTGTTGTCGCCATAACCAGGAATCTCGACAAACGAGTCCCGCGGGATCGACAACAGCAGTTTGGGACCGTCGCTGTCCGGCACGTGGAGCAGCAAGATGGTGTCGGTGCGTCCGCCTGCAGCATCACCGGTGCCGAGATCGGCCTCCTCCTGCGCGGTCATTTCTTCGCGGCTGTCCGAGCCAACCAGCAGATAGGTGGTGCCGGGGGTGTCCGGGGGCCGCTCCCCGCTGGGTTCTGCGTCGACTTCGGCTATCTGGCTCCACGCCCAAAGAGGTACGGCGATCAGGAAGACCAGCCAGGCGAGCAATCCGAGGAGCAAGCCCCGCAGCCACCAGTTGCGGTGCTTGCGTGCAGCAGGTCTCGGGCCGAGTGGTGTCGCTCCCGGCGACTGAAGAGGCGGTTGCCGGGGAGGTCCGTAGCCGGCAGATGGCAGGTTGGACCCAGGTGAGGTGTACGGGAGTCCGCTGCCCTCCGGGGGAGGGTAGGTGCCACCGAATGACTGCTGACCTGGGTTACCAGCCGCGGGTTGCGGGGGCAGACCGAGAACCCGGGTTGGTTCTGGCGCCTGCTCGGAAGGCGGCGTGTAGTGCGGGGGGCTCGATGGCGGCCAAGGATGTGCACGTGGCTCGGGCCTCGGCCCAGCCTCGCGAGGAGGGCGGATCGCCTGAGTGGCGTCGGGATCGCTGTCGCCGGCATCCCGCGTACCTGAGTAGAGCCAGTCATACTCCCGACCGGTCTGGTCTTCCTCGTCAGACATGGGTTTCACGCTACCGGCCGCAGAGGGCATTTCGCGGCACGGCGGCGCTCTACAGCGCTCCGACCAGGTAACGCTGGATCGTCGGGGCGATGTCGTTTACCACTTCCTGCGCTGGGCGTTCCGCCAGGCCGGGCACGCGGAGCAGATAGCGGGTCAACGCCAGTCCGAGCATCTGGCTCGCAATGAGAGCGGCCCGCCTGCTGAGCTCTTCTGGGGGCACCACTTCTCTTAGGGTGCCGACAACCTGTTCCCGAAAGACGTCCCGCAGACGTTCGGCCGCCTGCTCGTTGGTGACCGCGGATCGCAGCAACAACGTGAGGACGTCGTCGTTGAGCTCACCCTCCCAGCGTGCGATGAAGTGCTCGGTCAGCACCCGTCCTCGCCGTTCCTTCGCAACGCTGGCCAACTGTGGGAGCCGCAGGTCGATATCAACCGCGGCTGCGAACAACTGCTCCTTGCTGGTGAAGTACCTGATCACCAGAGCGGGGTCGATCGAGGCCGTGGCGGCAATCGCCCGGATGCTCGACCGGTCGTATCCGCGTTCCGCGAAGTGGGCACGCGCCGCGACCAGGATCGCCTGTCTGGTCCGGTCGGACTTACGAAGGGTTGGTGCCGACATCGATCCCTCCCCAGCCAGATTCCTTGAGCTCACTTGT
>JACCSH010000008.1 GCA_013813125.1 Nocardioidaceae bacterium
GCTCGGGCGTTGGCAGGTGAGCCGGAACTGCTTGTCCTCGACGAACCGAACGCCGGCGTGGACCATCACAACCAGCTCGGTCTGGCGCACGCCTTGGCTCACTTTGTCGAAGCCGGGGCCACCGTCGTCGTCGTACTGCACGAACTCGGCCCACTGACTGAGTTGATTGACCGCGTCGTGCTGCTGCGGGACGGTCGGATTGCCTACGACGGTCCGCCCGTCTCCGATACCGCGCTCGGACCAGTCTCAGGTCATGCTCACGCACACCATCGGGCCCCCAGCCACCCCGACCATGTGCCGCTCGAAGCGGGCTGGAAGCTATGACGATCTTCTCGTACGACTTCATGATCAGGGGTCTGCTGGCGGCGCTCTTCACGGGTCTGGCAGCACCCGCCGTCGGAACGTACCTCGTCCAGCGGCGACTGGCTCTGATGGGAGACGGCGTCGGTCACGTGGCTGTCACCGGCGTCGGGCTCGGACTGCTGACCGGGCAGTCGCCGGTCTGGACCGCTGTGGGCGTCGCCATTGTTGGGGCCTTGTTGATCGAACTCATTCGGGAGCGCGGTCGCGCCGGCGGCGACGTGGCGCTCGCGCTCATCTTTTATGGCGGCATAGCAGGTGGCGTCTTGGTCACCGGACTTGCGGGCGGCAGTGCTCAGACGCTGCAGACCTACCTCTTCGGCTCCATCACCGCTATCTCGCCAGAAGACGTCTGGGTGGTGGTGGCGCTGGCGGTCGGTGTCATCTTCGTTGCACTTGGCCTCGCGCCTCAGCTATTCGCGGTGTGTCAGGACGAGGAGTTCGCTCGGGCGATGGGCTTGAGGGTGCGGGTATACAACATCACCACTTCTGTTCTGGCTGCTGTCACGGTGACGGTGGCGATGCGCACCGTCGGCCTGCTGTTGGTGAGTGCTCTGATGGTGGTGCCGGTCGCCACAGCGCAGCAACTGACGCGTGGGTTCAAGGCCACGATCCTGACGGCCATGGTGCTGGGCTGTCTGACTTCGGTGGGTGGGGTCGCGACAAGTTACTACCTCGACGTTGCTCCAGGGGCGACGATCGTCTTGTTGGCGCTGGCGTGTTTCATGGCTGCTTGGCCGGTAGGCGGCCTGGTCAGGTATCGCCGGCGGCTGCGACAACCGTTTGGCGAAGGGGAAGGCGGCTCGATGCCCCATACCGTCGTACCAGAGGCACATGACCACGCCCACGGAGAGGAGTGTGGCCACCCCGCCGTGCCACACGCAGACCATGTCGACTATGTGCATGACGGCCACCGCCATGCCGTTCACGGGGGACACTATGACGAACACTGACCAGAGCTCGGCCGTACGCCGAGCCAAGGCGCGGGCAGGATCCCAGGTGAGCGTTCCGGCGGTAGGCAACCCGGCGGTGGTCGGTGCGCGACCCACCCGGCAGCGCAAAGCCGTGGCCGCCACGCTGGGGACCCTGGATGACTTCAGAAGCGCGCAGGAGATCCACGCGCTCCTGCGGAACCGTCGAGAAGACGTGGGGCTCTCAACCGTCTACCGGACCCTGCAGGCCCTCGCTGACGCTGGGGAGATCGATGTGCTGCGTCGGCCGGATGGGGAATCCGTCTACCGCCGGTGCAGCACCGGCCACCACCACCACCTGGTGTGCCGCGGGTGTGGGTTCACCGTGGAGATCGAGGGTCCGACCGTCGAGTCGTGGGCCAGCCGGACGGCGCAGTCGCACGGTTTCGCCGAGATCGAGCACACGCTTGAGATCTTCGGCACCTGCGCCACCTGCGCCAATCCTCGCTGAGAGCCGCGTCACCAACCCAACTGAGCACACCCATCCCTCAGGCAGAGCCGTAGCGCCGGTCTCGGCGGGCATACACGTCGATCGCCTCGTAGAGGGTGGCCCGTGTGACGTCGGGCCAAAGCACGTCCATGAAGACCATTTCGGCGTACGCCGACTGCCACACCATGAAGTTGCTGATGCGCTGCTCTCCCGACGTACGCAAGACCATGTCGACGTCGGGCAGGTCAGGCACGTAGAGCGCCCGGC
>JACCSH010000010.1 GCA_013813125.1 Nocardioidaceae bacterium
CCGATCAGTGCCTCGCGCTCGGGACCGAGCTTGGCGCGGAGGCGTCGTACGTGGACGTCGACGGTCCGGGTGCCACCGAAGTAGTCGTAGCCCCAAACCTCCAACAGCAGCTGCTGTCTGCTGAACACCCGACCCGGGTGTTGAACGAGGTACTTGAGCAGCTCGAACTCCTTGAAAGTCAGATCGAGTGCCGTCCCGTCGACTCGCGCCGAGTAGGTCGCCTCGTCGATCTCGACACCCCCTCTGCGAATGACGGTCTCCGGCTCTTCACGGTCTCGAGATAGTGCGAGGCGGCCCTGCGCCAAGCGGAGCCGGGCCTCGACCTCGGCTGGTCCCGCGGTAGTGAGAAGCACATCGTCGGCTCCCCAGTCTGCGGCCACCACGGCCAAGCCGCCCTCGGTGACGACCAGGACCACGGCAGTGCTCACACCGGTGGTGCGGATGAGTCGGCACAGGGACCGGACGGATGCGAGATCTCGCCGTCCGTCGACCACGATCGCGTCGCAGTCTGGGGCTTCGAGCAGCAACGTGGGCTCGGCGGGGATGATCCGCACCCGGTACGGCAGCAGACCAAGAGACGGGAGGACCTCGGCAGACGCCTGGAGCGAGTCGGTGATCAGCAACAGATGACGCATCCAGCCAGCACCTCCCGGAGCCCGCTCAGCTCAAGCGAGCGCATCGACACCTCGCACCTCCGCTGGGCCGCGCGCAAGCAGGCGCGGCTGACGATTCGCCCTGGGTCGTCGAAGTTGAGACCATACCGGACATGGAGCAACCGTTGACAGACCACGATCCACGCCGGCCTGACAACGGTCTACCGCTGGTGACGGTACGGTACTGGGCGGCCGCTCGCGTCGCAGCCGGTGTCGCGGAGGAGACGCTGCCAGGCGGCAACGTCGCCGAGGTGTTAGCCGCTGCTGTCCGCTCGCGACCTGATGACCTCCGTTTCGAGCGCATGCTCAGCATCTCGTCGGTATTGGTCGGAGAGGTTCCGCTGGGCGCCCGCGCGGGTGAAACCGTGGAGGTCGAGACCGGAGATGTCCTGGAAATTCTGCCCCCGTTCGCCGGAGGATGATCGCCAGCAGTACTGCGCTCGCCGGATGTCGGCCCGTCTCAGCATGCGAGAGCGGAAAGGGATAGTTGAAACCCTCGACTATCTTTGAAGGCATGCGTTCGACATACCTGACCAAGCGTCGTGCGGTGGATCACTGCCGCACCGCGACGGCCTTGTGTCGACAGTCCTGATAGGGCAACGCCCCGACTCCTCTTGACTGGACCCGATCCGGGAAGTCCCGAGAGCGCGTTGCCCCACTCGTGGTCGCCGCCACCGAACTCATGCTGCCGCTCATAACTTCCTGCGGCTGACACGCGGCGCCGCTGTCCCGGAACCAGCACCCACAAGCACTGCGATCGCTACCAGATGTGTGCGATCCGCCATCAATGGAGGTATCAGTATGAGCCGCGACTCCGTACTCGTTGACGCAGACTGGGTCGAGAGCCATCTCGACGACCCAAACGTGGTCTTGGTAGAAGTCGACGAAGACACCAGCTTCTATGACAAGGGCCATATCCCCGGCGCTGTCAAGATCGACTGGAAGCAGGACCTGCAAGACCCCATTCGCCGCGACTTCGTCGATCAGCACCAGTTCGGCAGTCTTCTCTCCTCGCGAGGTATCAGCAAGGACCACACGGTGGTCTTGTACGGCGGCAACAACAACTGGTTCGCCGCCTACGCCTACTGGTACTTCAAGCTGTACGGCCACGAGCGGGTCCTCCTGCTCGACGGTGGCCGAAAGAAGTGGGAGCTTGACTCTCGGGAGCTGACCGACGAGGTCGTCACCCGGGAGGAGACGGCCTACACAGCCGAGGCTCCCAACCTTGCCATCCGCGCCTTCCGTGACGAGGTCCTCGATGCGATCGGCGTCAAGAACCTGGTCGACGTCCGCTCTCCTGACGAGTACGCCGGTCGACTGCTCGCACCGGCCCACCTTCCGCAGGAGTCTGCGCAACGAGGCGGCCACATCCCCACCGCTGCCAACATCCCGTGGAGCAAGGCGGCCAATGATGACGGCACCTTCCGCAGTGACGACGAGCTCGAGTCGCTCTACGCCCAAGCAGGAGTCGACTCC
>JACCSH010000227.1 GCA_013813125.1 Nocardioidaceae bacterium
CTGCGCAAGAGGTCTGGGCGATTCCGGCGTTTCGACGGCTCTGGATCGGACTCGGGCTCTCCAGTCTGGGTGACTGGCTGGGTTTGCTTGCCCTGACAGCGATGGCGAGTTCGCTGGCCGGCGCGACGTACCAAAGCCAGAACTTCGCCATTGCCGGTGTGCTGTTCGTGCGCGTGGTACCTGCCCTTGTGCTCGGGCCGTTGGCCGGATACATCGCCGACCGCCTCGATCGCCGCCGGACGTTGGTGATCGGGGACATCGCGCGTGGCCTCATTTTCGCGTCGATCCCAGTCGTCCACACCTTGCAATGGGTGCTGATAGCAACTGCGCTGATCGAGGCCATCAGTCTGGTGTGGCTGCCGGCCAAGGACGCAACCGTACCTAACTTGGTCCCGCGTGACCGGTTGGTCGCGGCAAACCAGATCATGCTGTCGACGACGTACGGCTCAGCCCTCCCTGCAGCGGTGCTCTTCATTCTGCTGTCCCTGACGACGAAGGCTCTGCACTCGTCGTTCGACTGGCTCGACGACCCGGCGGCCCTGGCGCTCTGGTTCAACGCCGGATCGTTCGTCGTCTCGGGTCTGGTGATCGCAACGATGCGCGAGATCCCAGCCGGCCCAGCGCTGGTCACCGGGCAGCGACTCGGGATTTTCCAGGTCATCTTCGACGGCTGGGCGTACGTTGCCAGGACGCCTCTCATCCGGGCGCTCGTGGTCGGCATCACGGGGGCGTTCGCGGCGGGTGGCGTCGTCATCGGTCTGGGCCGCGTCTTCGTCGCCGACCTCGGGGGTGGGGACCCGGGTTACGGTCTGCTCTTCGGATCGGTGTTCGGAGGGCTTGCCCTAGGGATGTGGTTGGCCCCTCGGCTGTTCACGAATCTGTCGCGACCGCGCCTGTTTGCGGTCGCCTTGATCCTTGCCGGGGTCGTGCTGGCCGCCATCGCGGTGGTCGCCAACCTCGTGGTGGTCACCATGTTGAGCGTGGGTTTGGGCTTCTGCGCTGGTGCCGCGTGGATCACCGGCTACACACTGCTGGGTCTGGAGGTGGAGGACGCCCTCCGCGGTCGCACGTTCGCCTTCGTGCAGACTCTGATCAGGCTGGCCCTAGCGCTCGTACTGGCACTGGCACCACTGCTCGCGGGAGTGATCGGCCGACACCGGCTCCGGGTCAACGACGAAGCCGTGCTGGACTACAACGGCGCAGCTATCACAATCTTCTTGTCGGCTCTCGTGATGATCGCTGTCGGCGTCCTCGCCTACCGTTCGATGAATGACGAGCCGGGCACCTCGATGCCCAGCTCGTCGAGGAGGTCAAAGATGTCCGAGGCTGCCGTCTACACCGATCGGGGGCTCTTCATCGCGTTCGAAGGTGGTGAAGGTGCCGGCAAGTCGACTCAGGCGCGTAGTCTCGAGCGGTGGCTGAAGGAGCTGGGTTTCGACGTCATGCTCACCCATCAGCCAGGCGACTCGCTGGTGGGACAGAAGCTGCGCCAGATCCTGCTCGACCCGCAGACCGGAGCGCTCGACGCTCGGACAGAGACGTTGCTCTATGCAGCCGACAAGGCCGAGCACGTGGCCAGGAGGGTGAGACCGGCGCTCGCGCGTGGCGCGGTCGTCATCACAGACCGGTACGTCGACTCGACACTCGCCTACCAGGGGGCCGGCCGAGCCTTGGCCACCAGTGAGATCGAGCGCGTTGCGCGCTGGGCGACGGGCGATCTGCGGCCCCACTTGACTGTCCTCCTCGACGTCGATCCTCGAGTCGGCCTCGACCGTTTCGACAAGCGAGACCGTCTCGAGGCTGAGCCGTTGGCTTTTCATGAAAGGGTCAGGGAGTCGTTCCTCGCGCTTGCTGAATCAGATCGCGCGCATTACCTCGTGTTGGACGCACGCCTTGACCGGGACGAGATCAGTCGCGGCGTGCGGACCCGGGTGGAGCCGTTGTTGTCACTAGCCGAGCGGCACGTCCGAGCCGATGCCCGATGAGCGTTTGGGCCGACTTGGTCGGCCAGGATGTTCTGACTGCGCAACTGCGCGTTAGCGTCGACGCCGCAGCCGAGGCACTGCAAGGTCTGACAGCAACCGGGATGACGCACGCCTGGCTTGTCACCGGTCCGCCAGGGTCAGGACGCTCCAATGCAGCCCGGGCCTTCGCGGCTGCTCTGCTGTGTGAGCGCCGTGGTTGTGGGACGTGCCTGGCGTGTCGGACAGCATTGGCGGGATCACATGCCGATGTCACGCGCGTCGTGACGGACCAGAACGTGATAAGGGTCGAAGAGGTACGCCGACTGGTGCGACATGCAGCCCTGTCTCCCGCAGGCGATCGTTGGCAGGTTCTTATTGTCGAGGACGCGGACCGGTTGACCGACTCTGCGGCCGACGCCTTGTTGAAAAGCATCGAAGAACCGCCTTTACGCACGGTGTGGCTGTTATGCGCGCCGACCGTCGAAGACGTGATTCCCACCATCCGGTCCCGGTGCCGTGCAGTCGTGCTCCGCACCCCCTCTGTCTCCGCAGTCGCAGAGCACCTGGTGGCACGGCATGAGGTGGATCACGCCGTGGCCACATTCGCGGCGCGAACCTCGCAGGGCCATATCGGTCGAGCGCGTGCACTGGCCCTCGATGAGGGAGTACGCAACCGGAGGCAGGAGGTGTTGCGAGTTCCTCGTCAACTGAGCGATTTGGGATCATGCATGACGTGCGCCGCCAACCTCGTAGACGCCGCCACCGAGGACGCGCAGCCGCGCAGCGACGCACTCGACACCGTGGAGCAGAGCAACCTCGAGGTGACCTACGGCGCCAACACCGTGGGCGTGCGCAGCAGCGGATATCCGGTCGCCCGCAAAGAGCTCGAGCGCAGTCAAAAGCAGCGTTCCAAGCGGTTTATCAGGGACGCGCTCGACCGGTCCTTGCTCGATCTTGCCTCCTTCTATCGCGACGTGATCGCCGTGCAGTTAGGGTCACCAGGTCCACTCGTCAACCAAGAGCTCGCAGCGGAGGTGGCTACCATGGCTCGCGGGACGACAGGGGAGGTAACCGCTCAAAGACTCGAGGCGATCTTTGCCACTCGCAAGGCTCTCGAAGGAGAGGTCGCCCCCTTGCTGGCCCTGGAGTCGTTGATGATTTCGCTGAGAGGTGGACTCCATGACTGATCGGCCCGGCGACGCGACCGGCGATCCGCCGTACCCTGGACAACCGGGTTCCGGACCACCCCGAGCCGATGGCTCCTCGAGTGCGCCGGGCGGGCCGACCTATCCGGGCCAGCAGCCTGGCTATCCAGGTCAGCAGCCTGATTATCCAGGTCAGCCTCCCCGCGACCCGGGCCAGCAGGCCGGCTATTCGGGCCAGCCTCCGGCTTACCCCGGTCAGCCGCCGGCTTACCCCGGTCAGCCGCCTGGTTACCCGGGTCAGCAGCCTCCGCCCTATGGCGGCGGGTATGCATCCGGGCCTACCTATCCAGGAGGCGGCTATGACGGCGCGCCGCCACCCGCAGGCTGGAGTGGCTGGGCGATCGCAGCATTTATCTGTTCGCTGATCCCCTTTCTTGGCATCTTGGCTGCGCTGCCGCTTGCCATCGTGGCGTTGGTCAAGATAAGGAGGACCAGGCAACGAGGCAAGCTCTTGGCCATCGCGGCGATTCTTATCTCGGTGTTGTGGTGGGTGGCAGCAATCGGCCTCGGAGTGGCGTGGTGGAACGACACAGCCGAACGGAGCGAGCAAGGCGTGATCACCGAGGCAGGAAGGATCGAATTCGACCAGATCCGAGTCGGGGATTGTGTTGACATCCCGAGCCTTTCCAGCGACGCAGGCAAGGACGTCAACGTTATCGAGATGCAAGGCGTCCCCTGCGACGAAGAGCACAACGCCGAGGTGGTGGGCGTGGTCGAGATAGCGGGTGACGCATTCCCGGGTGGGCCTGCGCTTGAGGAACAGTCCGCCACTCAGTGTGCTGCCGAGGCCGCGACCTATCTGCCCGGTGGCCTTCCTCCCGGAGTTGAAGGTTTCCGGCTCGTTCCGACCGAAGAGGTTTGGAACGACGACGGTGGCCATCGTTCGATCTGCTTCGCTGTCAACGGTGACTTCAGCGACATGGACAGGTCCGTGAGAGACCAGTGACCCATTACACATCAGGAGGGGCGCCTGCAGCCTGGCGGTCGCCCAGCCTCTCCACGGCGCTGGCCGGATCGGTACTGGTCATCGTCGCCGGCTGCGGCGGCGCTTCCGATATCGTGTCCGCCGGCGCACAGCCGCGGCCCACCGGACCCTCGTCCTCCTCTCCTCCGGCCTCTCCCACCGACCCCACCGATCCCACCGATCCCACCGAACCTCCGCCCTCCGACTCCACGTCTCCTACTGAAGAGGCGCCCACCGAAGGACCCGACGGCCTGCCTGATGGTTTCGGTGACGGTCCTGAGGGTGCGGGCCTCGACCGCTTCTACGACCAGCAGGTGAAGTGGGTTGACTGTGAAGGGGGTGAGTGCGCTGACATCTGGGTCCCTCTGGACTACGACGACCCTGACGGCGACGTGATCACCCTCAAGGCCAAGCGGGAGCCCGCGGGTGACGAGAGCCGTCGGTTAGGCTCGATCTTTGTCAACCCCGGAGGGCCGGGGGGTTCTGGCATTGAGTACTTGGACTACGTAGCCTTCGACTCGACGATCACCGATATCTACGATGTTGTCGGCTTCGACCCCCGGGGCGTTGCCACGAGCACACCGGTCGACTGCGTCTCCGATGAAGAGCTGGACGCCTACGTCTCCTCAGAACCCTCACCCGACACGGCGCAGGAGGTGCGGGAGTTCCGAGCGGACTGGGCTGAGTTCACCGCCGGATGCGTTGCTAACTCGGGCCCCTTGCTGGAGCACGTCTCGACGGTGGAGGTCGCCCGGGATTTGGACATCCTCCGGGCTTTGGTCGGCGACAAGCGGCTGACCTTCTTCGGAGCGTCGTACGGCACGTTCATCGGAGCAACCTATGCCGCGCTGTTCCCGGACAGGGTTGGACGCCTCGTGCTCGACGGGGCCGTGGACCCCTTGGCCGCTCCACGGGCAAGTGCCATCAACCAAGCAGCAGGATTCGAGGAGGCGCTCACGGCTTATCTTCAGTACTGCATCGACGAAGGCGACTGCCCGCTAGGCGATGACCTCGAGGGTGCCCGCGAGCGACTGATCCAGCTCTTTGCCGAGCTCGACCGCGACCCGCTGCCGACGTCCGGTGGCCGCGAGCTCACCGAAGGCCTGGCGTTCTACGGAGTCATCGTCCCGCTCTACAGCCGCGACAACTGGGACTACGAGACACAGGCTTTGCGTGAGGCACTCGAGGGCAACGGCGACACGTTGCTGTTGCTGGCTGATGCCTACACAGATCGTCAGGCGGACGGAAGCTATCCGGACAATTCGTTGGAGGTTCAACCAGCGGTGAACTGCCTTGACCGCCCAGAGGACGAGTCGCTGCAAGAGATCAAAGCCCGTGCCGACGAGTTCTTGGAGAGGTCCCCGGTATTTGGGGTGACAGCGCAGTGGTGGCCGTATGGCTGTTCCAACTGGCCGGCCGAAGCCGCCGAGCCCCTTCCAGATTTCACCGCCAAAGGTGCTGCTCCCATCTTGGTCGTGGGTACGACGAGAGACCCGGCAACGCCGTACGAGCAAGCGGTCAGGCTTGCCGACACGCTCGAGTCAGGAGTGCTGCTCTCCCGTGACGGAGACGGACACAC
>JACCSH010000033.1 GCA_013813125.1 Nocardioidaceae bacterium
GACCTGCTCCAGGGCCACGAGCTGGCCGAAGCGTGGACCACCTCCGATGACGCCGAGCAGTCCAAACCGGCGCCAGACCTCATCCAGATCGCGATGTCCAAGGTAGAAGGCGCACACGCGGTGATGACCGGAGACTCGACCTGGGACGCCAAGGCGGCGGAGAGGGCCGGTCTGCCCACTTACGCCTTGCGTACCGACGGCTTTTCGGTCGAAGAGTTGAAAGAGGCCGGAGCCCGTCGGGTCTATGACTCGCTGGAGGAGATGCGAGACGACCTGGATCGGCTGGTACGCAGCGAGTGAGCGCTGACGGGCTAAGACCTCGGCGTGCTCATGCGGCTGACCGACACCTATCCCGGTACTCAGCGCAAGAAATTCTCCTTGCCCCTTTGTCAATGGGCTATGTATGCGCTTGCGTGACTAGCAACCGTCGGCCGAGGCGGGGAGTAGGACCCTCGAAGAGAGTGGAGCAACCATGAAGAAGCTGTGGATGGCGGCAGTGGGGGCCGTTGCCTTGCTCGCCAGCTGTACGACCGAGACGCCCACAAGCGGCGAGCCAGACACCGACGGAGTGATCACGGTGTGGACGCTGGAAGACGTGCAGGACCGCATCGACAAGACCAAGGGCATGGCCGAAGCGTTTGCCGCGCAGAATGACATCGAAGTCGAGGTGGTTCCGATCGCGGAGGACCAGTTCGACCAAGTGCTCACTGCGGCGGCAGCCGAGGGCACCCTGCCCGACGTGGTGGCCGCGCTGAGTCTGGCCGGCGTACAGAACCTGCAGGTCAACGAGCTGCTCAATACCGAGATGTCGGCGGACGTGGTGGAAACCCTCGAGGCCGAGACGTTTTCGGAAAGCGCGCTGGCGCTGACCCGCGACGGAGACACCCAACTAGGCGTTCCGAGCGACGCATGGGCGCAGCTGCTGCTCTATCGCACCGATCTCTTCGAGGACGCGGGCCTTGAACCACCCACGAGCTGGCAGGCACTGGAGGCCGCTGCTTCTGCGCTCAACAGTGACGATGTGGCCGGAATCGTCATCTCCACGACCCCGGGAGACGGGTTCACCCAGCAGAGCTTCGAGTATCTGGCGCTGCCGAACGGTTGTGAGCTCGTCGACGACTCCGGCGAGGTCACCCTGGACAGTGCGGAGTGCGTAGCCACCTTCGATCTCTACAACCTGCTGGTGACGCAAAGCTCAGTCACGGGCAACCAAGACGTCGACACCACCCGGGCGACGTACTTCGCCGGTAAGGCTGCGATGGTCATCTGGTCCTCGTTCATCCTCGACGAGTTGGCGGGGCTTCGTGACGACGCGCTGCCTACCTGTCCTGAGTGTCGACAGAATCCGGCTTTCCTCGCAGAGAACACGGGCGTGGTCGGTCCTTTGGAGGGTCCTTCAGGTGAGACCGCCGGATACGGCGAGGTGGTGTCATGGGCGCCGACCAACGACGCGGACCCTGAGACCGCCGACTTCATCGAGTACATGATGGATGACAAGTATGTGGACTGGCTCGCCTTGGCGCCAGAAGGCAAGGTCCCGGTACGACGGGGAACGGCCGAGGAGCCGACCAAGTTCGTGGACGCCTGGGGAAATCTCGAAGCCGGTGTGGACAGACCAGCGCCGCTCTCGGACCTCTACTCACCAGACGTGATCGACACGATCGTTAAGGGAACAGAGTCCTTCGACCGCTGGGGGCTGCCTCAGGGCCAAGGGGCACTCGTGGGTGCCACTTTGGGCGAGCTGCCGGTGCCGAAAGCCGTGAACGACATGGTCACGGGAGACTTGTCGCCGGAGGAGGCCGCCAAGCAGGCAGACGCGGATGTCCAGGAGATCGCCGACTCGCTGAACTAGGGCCGCTTCCAAACGGTCTCTTCGACGAGCGTCCGGCTCGTCGGCTGATGAGCACGGTGGTTCACCACACGCGACCGCAGGCGTCGCCACCGCAGCAGCAGAAGTGGTCAAGGCATCGTGTTCAGACGCTGACATTCACCAACCTTCACGTTGAAGGACTGGCCTGGAATCCCCTGCGCGACCAGAAGTTGGCGCCGTGCCTTCAGTCGACGTACTGCTCGTACGCCGGCAGGGTCAGGAAATCGACGAAGTCGTCGTCGAGGGACACCCGTTCGAAGAGCTGCTGTGCGCTCTCGAGCTGCTTGACCGCGGCTTCGTCGCCACACAGGGCGACTCTGAGCCGTTCACACTCGTCTTCAACAATGCCGAGCACGGAGCTCTGCGACGAAGTCGAGGGCCCCCTCAGTCAACATCTCGCGTTGGCGGTCGCCGGCTTCGGCCGACACGACGACTGTGGACATGAGCGCGTTCCTTCCGGAAGGGGGTCAGCGCACCGAGGGCTCGGTCCACGGTTCCGCCACGACGATCATGTTGTCCTGATAGCCACCGAGATCAGCATCATATGCACCGCCGCAGGTAATGAGCACGAGTCGCCGATCCCCGTGTACGTCGAACAGCGCAGACTCAGCTGACAGCGACGCCTTGGGAACGAGCTCAGCCCGGGTTACCACGAACCGTTGCGTCAGTGACTGAGTGTGGAGCGTGAACACATCGCCGCGCTGGGCGACGAGCAGCTCGGCAAACTTGCCAAGTCCTTGCTCGAATGAGTCGACGTGACCGACGAGAACGGTCGAACCGTGTGGCTCCCCCAGCTTCGAACTGCCGTCCCACCAACCAGCTCGGTTGGTGTTCGTTGGGATGGCCAGCTCACCCCGCCGCGAGGTCGAGACCGGACCCACCCGCATGAGAGAACCGCCGGGCAGCACAAGCGAGACCGGAACCTGGGCGTCCAGCTGTGAGCCAGCGGGAGCAGCGATGTTGGCGGGCTGGGGTGACTTCGTCGAGGGGACAACGGTTGGGTTACCGGCGGAGCTTGGCGGCCTCGCTGGTGAAACGGCGAGCGCTGGCGCTCGTTCGGTCGATGCCTCAGGTGACGAACAGGCAGCCGCCATGGCTGTGGTTGCGAGAGCCGTTCCCAGCGCCCGACGAGGCATCGCGACCCCCGTGCGCCTGTCGGCGTGCCGGGTCATGTCGTCGTGGTCAGCGGAGTATCGGTCACCGGTGCAGTCGGCGTCGCGTCGCACTGACCAGCAGCGCGCCCCCGGCGAGCAAGCACAACGCCCAGAGCGTCAACCGTGGGGGGTCGGTCACCGTCACGGGCTCACTGGCCGGTTGAGGAATCAGCCCTGCCGAGCCGGCATCGACACTGTCCGGCGCCGGGGAGCCAGTGGTCGATAGTGGCAAGGTCTGGACGATCGCGTCCATGCTGCCGTCGCGAGGTTCACCTATGGCAAAGACCCGCGTCAAGGTGCCTGCCTTCACTGGCAAGTCGACCGGCCCAAGAAGCGCCGGACCATCCTGGCCGGTCGGCACGATTTCGACCGAGTAGGTGTCGGCGGCAACCTCTGAGGAGACGAACTCGCCATTGGCAATGTTGGCGAAAAGGACCTGCTCGTTCACCCGGACATCAGCGGGAGGTACGACGGCAGTATGCGCCACTGTGAGGCGTGCCTTCTCTGACACGATGGGAGCGACGTTGTTCGTGAAGACCGTGACTTCCGGTTGGTCGGTGACGTCAGCTGGCCAATGCAACACGATGTCAGTGCTCGGATCAGCCACTTCGAATGTTGAGCTGACCGCCCATTCCTCACCGACGAAGTCGATGGTGTGCTCGCCCACCGCTAAGTCGAGCGGCCCGATGATGTCCTTCGCCGCTATGTCCTTGCCCAATGACTTCCCGTCGAGTTCTACACCTACGACG
>JACCSH010000038.1 GCA_013813125.1 Nocardioidaceae bacterium
GACACCGGTGCCGACGACTTCTTGTCCAAGCCGTTCTCGTACGTCGTCCTGGTCGCCAGACTGCGAGCCCTGCTTCGACGAGGCGGGCCCGAGCGGCCGGCGGTCCTCGCCGCCGGAGACCTTCAACTGGACCCGGCGACGCACTCGGTGTCGCGCGGCGCGACACCGATCGCGTTGACCCCT
Organism: Nocardioidaceae bacterium; assembly: GCA_013813125.1. GTDB lineage: Bacteria > Actinomycetota > Actinomycetes > Propionibacteriales > Nocardioidaceae > JACCZJ01. Next base: position 184 of record JACCSH010000038.1, read on the forward strand.
CGGCAGTTCTCGCTGCTGGAGTTCTTGATGCGTCGAGCCGGAGAGGTCATCTCCAAGACGGAGATCCTCGAGCATGTCTGGGACTTCGCCTATGAAGGCGACCCGAACATCGTCGAGGTGTACATCCGCCAGCTGCGCCAACGAGTCGACGAGCCCTTCGGCCGCAAGAGCCTCCAGACGGTACGACTGGTCGGCTACCGGTTGGCAACCGACGGTGGGTGATATGTCGGGTGGTGAAGCCGCCATACGAGGTGGCGGCTGGTGGGCGCGGAGCGCGGTACGGACTCGCATCACGATCCTGGCGTCGTTGCTCGTCGGTCTGACCCTCGTCGCAGGCTCGGTGGGTTTGCTTGCGACCCTGGAGCATTCACTGGTCTCCAACCAAGACGCTCTGTCGCGCGCGCGAGCCGCCGACCTGGCTCAGCAGGCGGCCGACGGCTCGCTGCCAAAGCTGCTGGCCGAAGTGGGCGAGGACTCAGTGGCACAGGTGGTCGACAGCGACGGGCGGGTTCTCGCCGCTTCAAGTGGTCTGCAGGGCCAAGGGCCGATCAGCGCCTTCGTTCCGGAGGGGTCCGAGCCGGTGGTGCGGACGTTGCACGACGTGCCCGACGACACTGAGACAGAGGACTTCAGAGTCTGGATGCTTCGCTCCCCCACACCGGACGGCGAGGTCACTGTCGTCTTCGGTGCAAGCCTTGAGTCTGTCTCGGAGGCGGTGTCAACGCTCCGCCGGTCGCTGCTTGTCGGTATACCCCTGCTGTTACTTGTGCTCGCACTCGCGACTCGGTTGATGGTGGGTCGGGCGCTGCGACCGGTCGAGGACATCCGTTCCGAGGTGGCGGCCATCTCTGCTGCTGCCCTGGACCGGCGGGTCTCCGTGCCGCCCAGCGCTGACGAGATCTCTCGGCTGGCGGCGACCATGAATGACATGCTCGACCGGCTCGAGGGTGCGAGCACCCGACAGAAGGAGTTCATCGCTGACGCGTCACACGAGCTGCAAAGCCCGCTCACCGCTTTCCGGGCCCAGTTGGAGGTGGCGCTTGCACATCCACAGGGAGTCAATTGGCCTGGACTCGCCGCCGACCTGCTGTCCGACAGCGACCGGATGGAACGACTGGTACACGACCTGCTCTTCCTCGCCAAAGAAGACGCCAGCCAGCCATCGCGCCTAGATGAGCCGGTCGACGTCGAGGTGGTGGTGCTCGAGGAGGTTGCGAGACTGACCGGACGGACCCCGATCGTCTTCGACACGTCACGGGTGTCCCCCGCGCCAGGTCAGGGGAACCGGCAAGAGCTCAGCCGGCTCGTACGCAACGTGATCGAGAACGCGGCCGCTCATGCGAGGGCGCAGGTGACGATTGAGCTCCAGGCGAGTTCCGAAGCGATCGTGCTGGCGGTCAGTGACGACGGTTGCGGGGTGCCAGCTGACCAGCGGGCACGCATCTTCGAGCGGTTCGCCCGAGTTGAGGGCGCGCGCGCTCGCAGCGACGGGGGAACTGGCCTCGGGTTGGCGATCGCGCGGGCAATCGCTGAACGCCATGGCGGCTCGATCGATCTCGAAGCCCCACCGGGCAACCGCGCGGCCCGTCAGGGCGCGCGCTTCGTGATCCGGCTGCCCATCGGCTGACAATGCGCTCGGCGTGTCGCGACTGGTTCCGTTACGGGCGTCGATACTGTTTATCTCGACCGAAGGGCCAGTGCTGAGGCCCGAGAACCGGATGTGGGGCCCCTCAAAGTATGAGTTTGAGGGGCCCCACGGTTCGGTCGGAGCGAAGTGACGTCTCCGTCCTCACGATCGGTCCGTCGAATCCCGCCAGCTTCGTCACCAGCTGACGCGGTGAGTTGCCTCACCGACAAGATCCTCGGTTTCCAACCGATCCCGCTCTCCCTTTCAGGAGTGCGTGAGGAATGTCTACACCCGCTTTCGAGGGCGCACAACCCTTTGGAGCAGGGATTGTCGAGCACATTTCCAAGAGTCCGTTGTTACCCACAGAATTTGCCAACGCGTCCACTGAAATGGGCTTCGACTCGAGCCTCTGTGGAGAACTCTGTGGAGAACTCTGTGGAGTGAGCCTCGTCCCTTCAACCTTCCCGGGCGGCGCAGCAGGGACTTCGCACCTTCGCGCGCGAGCATCCGACTCCGCCTCTCCCCCTTTGCCTGGGTTACCCTCCAGTCGGCATTCCCACCAGACGAGGACAGGGACATGACAGTGAATCTTCACCGCCGCAACTTCTTGAAGGAGTTCGACTTCACGCCGGAGGAGTGGAAGTACCTGCTAAGCCTGGCAGCCGAGCTCAAGGCAGCGAAGAAGGCGGGCAAGGAGCAGCAGAAGCTGGCGGGGAAGAACATCGCTCTCATCTTCGAGAAGACGTCCACCCGCACTCGTTGCGCGTTCGAGGTGGCCGCCTACGACC
>JACCSH010000066.1 GCA_013813125.1 Nocardioidaceae bacterium
GATCGAGATCTTCACGGGCGCTGCCAGCGAGTCGAACCGCCTCGCGAAGCACCGGGGGCCGGACCGCCAGTAACACGATTTCTCGGTTCCCGAGCGGCTGTGGCAGACTTGCCCGTTGGCGTCACACGTCATCGACGTACGTCGACAGCCGGCTCTGCCACAGGGGAGCCGCCCGGCGAGACGGGTGCAGCGCCTCAATGACCAGCACCCCCAACCCACGCGTGGGTGACCTGTGGCACTGACGAGGAAAGCGATCGACATGACCAATACCATTGACGCGCTCGCGGCGAGTATCCTGCGCGATGATGTGCCCGAGTTCCGTGCCGGCGACACCCTGAAGGTGCACGTCAAGGTCGTGGAAGGCAATCGGTCGCGTATCCAGCTCTTCCAAGGGGTCTGCATCAGGGTCCAGGGCTCTGGCGTTGGCCGGACGTTTACCGTGCGCAAGGTGAGCTTTGGAGTGGGTGTCGAGCGCACCTTCCCGCTCCACACCCCGATCATCGACAAGATCGAGGTCGCCACTCGTGGCGATGTGCGCCGCGCCAAGCTCTACTACCTGCGCAACCTGCGGGGCAAGGCCGCCAAGATCAAAGAAAAGCGTGAGGCTCCCATCGCTCGTTGATGCCCGCAGGTAGGCTCGCGAGGTGACTTCGGATCCCGGCGGCGACCTCTCCACACCGAGGCCAGCCCCCGGCGATTCTCCCGCAGTGAAGGCGAAGAAGAGGGGGCTTCCACTGTGGCAGGAGACCCTGCTGCTGGTGACAACGGCCATCATCTTGGCGTTGATCATCAAGACGTTCTTCCTGCAAGCCTTCTACATTCCCTCCGTATCCATGCGCGAGACGCTCGAGGTCAACGATCGCATCCTGGTAGAGAAGGTCTCCGGCTGGTTCGGTGAGGTTGAACGAGGCGATGTGGTCGTCTTCGATGACCCGGCGAACTGGTTGGGTGTCGATGTGGCGCCGGAGCCCGACAACCCGATCACCAAGACGCTTTCGGCGATCGGACTTCTTCCGACCGGTGGGCACCTTGTGAAAAGGGTGATGGGAGTTGAAGGCGACCGGGTCGCTTGTGTGCGGGGCACGCTCGAAGTCAACGGAGCCCCGCTCGAAGAGTCCGACTACGTCACCTTGCCGAGTCAGTCGTGCCAGGCCGCGTTCTCGGTCGAGGTGCCCGACGACCGGCTTTGGGTCATGGGTGACAACCGCGATCAGTCCGAGGACTCCCGAGCTCACCTGGGCGATCCGGGCGGTGGCTTCATCCCCGTCGACGACGTCGTGGGCAAGGTGTTTGTCACGATCTGGCCGATCAGCCACTGGCAGCTGTTTCCCCGGCCGCAAACGTTCGACGCCATAGCGGCGGTCGGTCGAGCGGCTGGCCTCGTTGTCAGCACTGCACCGATCGGGCTGGCTCTGGCGTCGCCCCTGCCGCTGTCTCGGCTGCTTGGCAGGTGGAAGGCCGGGCCACGGTGAGGGAGGACGCGCCGGGACCTCCCGCTCTGGCAACGGGTCAGTCTCCGAGTGGCGGTGCGCACCCCGAACCTGTGGTCCGCGCCGAGCTCAGCGAACCATCTCCCGCTGTTCCCGGATCCACACCAGCCTCAGGTCTCGAGCCGGCTGGCTCGACCGCTGTGGCGCCGTCGGGGAGACGGCGGTTCTGGCACGGCGTGCGTGAGTTTCTCGTGGTGATAGGGATCGCCCTTGTCGCCTCAGCCTTGCTGAGAGCCTTCGTGGTGCAGGCCTTCTTCGTGCCAAGCGGGTCGATGCTGCCCGAGATCCACAAGGACGACCGCATCCTGGTCAGCCGGATCAACACGATAGAGCGCGGCGAAGTGATCGTGTTCAAGGATCCCGATAACTGGCTGCAGTCCGTTGAGCAGCCCCCACCACCGACGGGCCTCCGCAAGGCCCTCGAGTGGCTCGGTGTGTTGCCGGCCTCCGGCCATGAGCACCTTGTCAAGCGAGTCATCGGCCTCGAAGGTGACCGAGTCATCTGTTGCGAAGGCGGCAGGCTCGTGGTGAACGGAGTCAGCATCGACGAGTCGAGTGATCTGTTCCAGGGCAAGGGTCCGGCCGACGACCAGACCTACGATGTGGTGGTGCCCAAGGACCACCTGTTCCTACTCGGTGATCATCGTTACGGGTCCGGCGATTCGGCATATCACCTGGATGACGGCACCGCCTTCGTGCCAGAGGAGCTGGTCGTCGGGCGGGCCTTCTCGGTGATCTGGCCGATTGGCCGAGCCCATCTCATGCGCACGCCAGAGGAGTATGTCGACCTGCCAGCTGGACAGGAGCCACCAGACAGAGCCGTCATCAATCCCGTACGTCGCCCGCGCTGAGACGAGCACGATGACTCCCTTACCTCGAGGCAACACAGTTCGCCGAGATGCCGGGTTGTACGGCTACGAGCGTGCGCTGCGCCGGGTGGGCCTGCGCATCATTGCCGGCGTGGACGAGGCAGGGCGAGGTGCCTGCGCCGGTCCGCTGGTGGCATCGGCTGTGATCCTCCACGACGGCCCCGGCGGTGCGATCCCTGGGCTTGCCGACTCAAAACTTCTGACGCCGCAAGCTAGGGATCGTTGCTACGAGCACGTGGTCGCACGGGCGCTGGCATGGTCGGTGGTGGTGATCGAGTCCGTCGAGTGCGACCAACTCGGCATGCATATCGCCAACGTCGAGGCGCTGAGACGTGCCCTGGCTCGTCTCGAGACCCGTCCTGAGTATGTGCTGACGGATGGCTTCGCCGTTGACGGCCTGGGGGTGCCGGGGTTGGCGGTCTGGAAGGGCGATCGGGTGGCCGGCTGCATAGCGGCGGCTTCAGTGATAGCGAAGGTGACGCGCGATCAGATCATGGTTTCCATGCATGCGGCGTATCCGACGTACGACTTCGCCGTCCACAAGGGTTATGTCACCAAGGAGCACCAATCGGCGCTCGAGGAGCACGGCCCTTGTCCGCAACATCGTCGCCGCTTCGTGAACGTACGCCGCGCTGATCACGAAGACCCGACGCCGTACCCGCAACCACGAGTGGAGGAGATGGCGAGATGAGTGCAGAAGATCTCGAGAAGTACGAAAGCGAGATGGAACTGCACCTCTATCGCGAGTACCGCGACGTCGTCGGCATCTTCAAGTACGTCGTCGAGACCGATCGGCGGTTCTACCTGTGCAACGTGGTCGACTTGTTGGTCCGAGCCGAGGCGGGCGACGCGTACTTCGAGGTCACCATGTCGGACGCGTGGGTGTGGGACATGTACCGCCCAGCTCGCTTCGCCAAGAACGTCAAGGTCGTCACCTTCAAGGACGTCAACATCGAGGAGCTCGCTACGTCAGACCTTGGGCATCCGCTGCCCTGACGCTGTCCACAAGGCCGGTCGGTGGATGCCACCGTCCCCAGATCTGAGCCGACGCATCGAAGTTCGCCACCTGCCGCATCACGCTTGAAGTGGAGGTGAACATGACAGCAACTTACGCAAGGCGCATGGCGCTCGGTGCCTTCGGTGAGCAGTTGGCCGTCCAGCACCTGATCAGCCAAGGGATGGTCCTGCTCGACCGCAACTGGCGGTGCAACGAGGGCGAGATCGACATCGTTGCGCGCGACGGTGACGTCGTCGTGGTGTGCGAGGTCAAGACGCGTACCAGCGCTCGCTACGGCACGGCGTTCGAGGCAATCACCCCGGTCAAGGCCGCGCGGCTGAATCGTCTCGGGTTCGCCTGGCTACGAGCCAAAGGCGTGCGATGTGCCGCCCTCCGGGTCGACGTCATCGCCGTCACTCGACCATGGCGGGGGCGCACTGAAGTCGAGCACATCCAAGGCTTCGTGTGACGTGGGCACGGCGATGAGCTATACCGTCGCGCTGGAGGGTATCTCGGGGCGGGTCGTGACGGTTGAGGCTGACATCAGCGATGGTGTGCCAGGCTGGTCGCTCAGTGGCTTACCGGACCCAGTGGTGGCCGATGCGCGTGATCGCTGCCGGGCCGCCATGATCAACAGCCAGGACGCGTGGCCAGACCGACGGATCACGGTGGCGATGTATCCCGCCGACGTACGCAAGGTGGGTTCGCACTATGACCTCGCCATCGCCTTGGCGCTGCTTGCGGCCAAGGGGTCGATCCCTCCGTCTGGGTTGCGGTCCTGCGCCGTGTTCGGTGGACTCGCTCTCGACGGGAGAGTGCGTACGGTTCCCGGCGTCCTGCCTGCAGTTTTGGCTGCCTTCGAAGCTGGCATGGAGCGGGTCATCGTCCCGGTGTCGAACGTCAGAGAAGCGCGCCTGGTCGACGGACTCGAGATCATTGCGGTCAAATCTCTGCGGGAGTGCATGGCGATCCTGGCAGGTAAGGAGCCGCCTGATGAAGCCGACCTTCCCCCCCTGCACGGTGAGTTACCCCTCGGCGTGGTGCGTCCCTCGCGCGTCGACGATGCCGACCTGCTCGACGTTCGGGGGCAGGCGATGGCGCGATGGTGTGTCGAGGTAGCGGCTGCCGGAGGCCATCACCTCTTCCTCGAGGGACCGCCCGGCGCCGGCAAGACGATGCTGGCGGAGCGGTTCCCGGCGCTGCTGCCCGACCTCAACGTGGCGCAGTCCATCGAAGTGAGCAAGATTCACTCGGTCGCTGGTCTGCTGTCC
>JACCSH010000084.1 GCA_013813125.1 Nocardioidaceae bacterium
GCTGCGGCCAATAGCTCAGATCCTCCGGTCCTCGCGCCAGCACGCCCCGGAATTCTTTCAACGGCTCACCCGGACGTCGGACCCACATGCTTCCCGGCCGCAGTGACCCCCGGCTCGTCGAGATGTAGAACGTGCCGTTGACCGTCGTCGCACCCTGCATATGCTCGAGCTTGTCGTCGATCAGCTCAAGAGGTGGCGAGTAGCCGGCGCGCATCGCCAGCCTCGGCTTGCCCTGTTCGAACGCGAACCGCACGAGACGGGTTGTCGAGCCGTCCTTGCCGTACTCTCCGGCGATCAGCTGATGCTCGCTCGCAGTGCGGTCGAGTGACACGAACGAGAACTTGAACGGCTCGAATCCGTCGTCGTTGACCGCCCGGTACGACGTTCGCTGCGGCAGCACGTAGCGGTAACCGTAATGTCCGTCACCGTCGACCCGGATGCAGTCATCGACGTCGAAGACGCGGACACCTCCTTGGGTGTCGGCCACGAGCACCGACGGGCCGTACCAGATGATGCCACCGGCGTGGACCGGCACGGGCGCCATCGTCACAGCCGCCGTGTGGGGGTTCGCTTGAGGGTCGACCAGCAGCACATGGCGGTACGACGGCCGTGCCAGGTCACTGATGTCCACGACACTCAGCCGGGCGCCCTGCGTATAGCCCTTCACCTTCTTGGCGTACCAGCCCACCATCAGCACGCGGCGGCCCGCCATGTCGTTTGAATCGCTGGAGTCGGCAGAGGTGGTGATTCCCTGCGGCCACCACTGAGTGTTCAAGCTGTCGCTCGCGTTCCAGCCGAAGGCGTAGTCAGCCGCTCTAGCTGGCGGCCGCACCTGCGTGGCTTGCCGGTTCAGGTCGCCGAGCACCCCGTCGATGCCAACCCGGCCGCTGAGCTGGTCGGCCAGCGCATCGACCAGGCCTTTGCGGTCAGGTTGCTCCTGCAGGCGCAGGCCTCGCGCGGTCACACTTCTTCGCGGCTCGCGCGGTCCCCACGCTTGAGGATCTTGTCACCCAGCCAGGTGACCGGGTCGTACTTGCGGTCGGCCACGCGCTCCTTCATCGGGATGATCGCGTTGTCGGTGATCTTGATGCCCTCGGGGCAGACCTCCGTGCAGCACTTGGTGATGTTGCACATCCCGAGGCCGGCTGCATCCTGTGCCAGCTTGCGCCGGTCGTTGGTGTCGAGTGGATGCATGTCCAGCTCGGCATACCGCAAGAAGAACCGCGGACCGGCGAAAGCCTGCTTGTTGTCGTCGTGGTCTCGCACCACGTGGCAGGTGTTCTGGCACAAGAAGCACTCAATGCACTTGCGGAACTCCTGCCCGCGCTCGACGTCGACCTGCATCATGCGGCGCTTGCCGTCGGCATCACGGGGCGTCGGTGTGAACGACGGGAGCTCCCTTGCCTTCTCGTAGTTGTATGAGACATCGGTGACGAGATCGCGGATGACAGGAAAGGCCCGCAGTGGCGTCACCGTGATGGTCTCGCTCTCGGCGAAGTCGGCGAGCCGTGTCATGCACATCAGCCGAGGTCGTCCGTTGATCTCAGCGCTGCACGAGCCACACTTGCCGGCCTTGCAGTTCCAGCGCACGGCCAGGTCACCCGTCTGGGTGGCTTGAAGGCGGTGGATGGCGTCGAGGACTACTTCACCCTCCTCGACCTCGACGACGTAGTCGCCCAGCTCACCGCCAGACGAGTCGCCGCGCCAGATCCGCAAGGCGAGTTCGTAGCCCATCAGCCCATCTCCTTTCCTGCGAGTGTTCGAGGCGGCAAAGGTCCGAGTGTGGCGTCGCTACAGCGACGTGAGAGTCGGATCCATCGGCGGGGAAGAGCGCTGTGCCGCGACAAGCCCGCACGAAAAGCATCCGTCATTTCGCATCGAAAAGGGACTTGAGCTCGTCCGGCATGACGGGCAAAGGTTGATGGCTGAGCTCGACGGAGCCGGTGGCGCCTTGCTTCAGGACGAGGTTGCGCTCACCCCAGAAGTCGTCGGTGGCGGGGAAGTCGTCGCGGGTGTGTCCGCCGCGTGACTCCTGCCTTTCCAGCGCCGCCTTGGCGATGCACTCGGAGACGGT
>JACCSH010000089.1 GCA_013813125.1 Nocardioidaceae bacterium
GGCACCAACGTCTCACTGTCCTTGCCCTCGACCCGGGTCGACGCCTTCAACATCACACTCGCCAACGAGTTCTCCCGCAACGGCCGGCGGTCCGGGCTCACGTTCGCGCCCGAAGGTGGGTCCGAGCGCCTTCGCAAGGTCATCAACAAGATGGTCTCCGAGGAAGACTTGATCCGCACCGTCGCTGCCGCCTATTCGCAAGGATGGCGCCAGGTCAAGCTGTACTTCATGTGCGGCCTCCCGACCGAGACCGACGAGGACGTGCTCGAGATCGCCGACCTCGCCCGCAAGGTCATCGCCACTGGCCGTGAAGTGTCGGGACGCCGTGACATCCGCTGCACCGTGTCGATCGGTGGGTTCATCCCCAAGCCCCACACGCCGTTCCAGTGGGCGTCCCAGCTGGACCACGAGACAACTGACAAGCGCCTGCAACTGTTACGCGACACGGTGCGGCAGGACAAGCAGTTCGGCCGGGCAATCGGATTTCGCTACCACGACGGCAAGCCCGGCATCATCGAGGGTCTGCTCTCGCGTGGCGACAGGCGGGTCGGCGCCGTCATCGAAGAGGTATGGCGACAAGGTGGGCGCTTCGACGGATGGAGCGAGCACTTCTCCTACGAGCGCTGGGCCGCGGCCTGCGAGAAGGTGCTGTCCGACACCGCTGTGAACCTGGACTGGTACACCGTTCGGGAGCGCGAATACTCCGAGGTGCTGCCCTGGGATCACCTCGACTCCGGCCTCGACCGGGACTGGCTCTGGGAGGACTGGCAGGACGCGGTCAACGAGGTCGAGGTGGAGGACTGCCGCTGGACGCCCTGCTTCGACTGTGGCGTCTGCCCCGAGATGGGCACCGAGATCCAGGTTGGCCCCACCGGCAAGCAACTGCTGCCGCTTTCCGTTATCTGACCGGCAACACTGCGGCTGAAGTGTGAGCGTGAGGTCAAATATCGACCTCGAACTCACACACCAGGCCAGGGAAAGCTGGCCCTGCCGATCGTCGGACTTTGGCCAGGTGTCATATGTGGGCCGAACCGCCCTGTTCGGCCATGATGGCGGCAATCCGACTCAAAGCGGTCCGCGACTCTCTCGGTTCCACCGTGGGCAAGAAGTCCAGCCACAGCGGCAGCATGGACCCGCGTAGCTGCAGCATGCCAAGCGGACGCGCCATGAACCAGACGTGAAAGTGCGCCCCGCCATCCCCCCACCTGTTGACGTGAACGCGCGCGATGTCGCCTAGCCTGAGCAGGGCAGTTTCAATCCGGGCTATTAGCGGCCCAAGCTGGGTCAATAGGTTGGGCGGTAGGTCGATGAAGGAGTCGTGGTGCTCTCGCGTCTCCAGGATCACGATGCCTGGCAGCTCTGTGGGCTGGACGCCGGTAAGGCGCCAGTTCTCGTCGGTCCAGACGTAGGTCTCGTCGGAGCGTTGGCAGGCCCTACAGGTCTCGGGCGTCACGCCGTGGCGGTGGGGTTCTGGGATCACCTTTGCGTCGAGGGGCTTGACGGTCATGTCGCCCGCGAAGGGGAACCACGAGTCGGCGATGAGTTCCTCGAGAGAGGTCATGGCTTCATCGTGACAGACGCTCTGATCGCATTCCTCGAGTTGGCGTAGATCACTCGTCCCTTGGCCTTTCAGAACCACAGAGTCGAGAATGTCGACTCTTCAAGTTGCCCGGTTCGCCATACCGACTTAAGTTCAAACCGACGCATCGAGGCGTCAGCCGCTTTCCCCCGAACGCGGTCGTGATGGGCGCCCATAGCGCGGCGTCATAGTTTTGGAGGTACAGGAATGGCAGAGAACAAAGCCGTGGCCTACAGCGGACCAGGCCAAGTCGACGTCCAGACGATCGACTACCCGAGCTTCGAGCTCCAAGACGGGCCGGGGGTGAACCCCGCCAATGTCGGACGCGCCCTTCCCCACGCCGTCATTCTCAAAACGGTTGCCACCAACATCTGCTGCAGCGACCAGCACATGGTCCGGGGACGCACCACAGCTCCAGAGGGATTGATCCTGGGCCATGAGATCACCGGCGAGGTGGTCGAGACCGGTCCAGGCGTGGAGTTCATCAAGGAAGGGGATCTGGTATCGGTGCCCTTCAACATCGCATGTGGCCGTTGCCGCAACTGCAAAGAGGGCAAGACCGGAGTCTGTCTCAACGTCAACCCCGACCGTCCGGGCTCAGCCTACGGTTACGTCGACATGGGTGGTTGGGTCGGCGGTCAGGCGCAGTACGTCGCCGTCCCGTACGCCGACTGGAACCTGCTGAAGTTCCCGGACAAAGATCAGGCGCTGGAGAAGATCCTCGACCTCACCATGCTGTCCGACATCTTCCCCACCGGCTTCCACGGATGTGTCACGGCTGGCGTCGAAGTCGGCTCCACTGTCTACATCGCAGGTGCCGGCCCGGTCGGCCTCGCCGCTGCGGTGTCCGCCCAGTTGTTGGGCGCGGCAGTGGTGATCGTGGGTGACCTCAACGAGGAACGCCTCGCACAGGCGCGCAGCTTCGGCGCCGAGACGGTGGACGTGTCCAAAGGCGAACCCGCGGATCAGATCGAGCAGATCCTCGGTGAGCCCGAGGTGGACTGTGCCGTCGACGCCGTCGGTTTCGAAGCCCGCGGACACGGCAAGGACGCTGA
>JACCSH010000176.1 GCA_013813125.1 Nocardioidaceae bacterium
GTCAAGCCGGTGTCGTTCCTGTACCCGCTCAGACACCGGATCTGGGAGCGTCCCTACGTCAGTGCAGGCATGACTCTCTACGACTCGATGGGCGGCGCCCGTTCGGTGCCGCGGCACCGCCATTTCACTCGGGGTGGTGCGCTGCGAAAGGTGCCGGCCTTGAAGCGCGAAGCGTTGACGGGCGCGCTCATGTACTACGACGCCCAAGCAGACGACGCCCGCCACACCCTGGCCGTGGCGCGGACCGCAGCTACCTACGGCGCTACCGTGCTCAGCTCGGCTGAGGTGGTCAAACTGCACCACGCGGGCGAACGTGTCGTCGGCGCAAGAGTGCGCGATGTGGAAACCGGCCACGAGGTCGACGTCGAGGCGTCGGTGATCGTCAACGCCACCGGTGTGTGGACTGACGACATCCAAACCCTCGCTGGTGGACGTGGTCGTTTCCACGTGCGGGCCTCGAAGGGCGTCCACATCGTGGTGCCTCGGGATCGCATCAACTCCGAGACCGGCCTGATTCTGCGTACCGAGAAGTCAGTGCTGTTCGTGATCCCATGGAACACTCACTGGATCGTAGGGACGACCGACACTGACTGGACCTTGGACAAGGCACATCCTGCTGCCAGCAAAGCCGATCTTGACTACATCCTCGACCACGTGAACGAGGTGCTGTCCACCCCTCTCACACACGACGACATCCAGGGCGTCTACGCAGGGCTCCGTCCGCTGTTGTCGGGAGAGAGCGAGTCGACGTCGTCCTTGTCGCGGGAGCACGCGGTCGCCCGACCTCAGCCAGGGTTGGTGTCCATCGCGGGAGGAAAGTACACCACCTACCGGGTCATGGCAGCCGACGCGATCGATGCGGCGCTCGAGGATGTGGGTGGGCCTGTTCCTGCGAGCGTGACCGAGCACATTCCGCTTGTCGGAGCCGAGGGCTACCACGCCATGGTCAACCAGGTCGACCGGTTGGCGAGCAGAGTCGGCCTGCCGGTGTGGCGCTTGCAACGGCTGCTCGACCGCTATGGCTCGCTGACCGAGGAACTGCTCGCCCTGGCCGCTGACGACGCCTCGTTGCTGCACCCCCTGCCCGGAGCGGAAGAGTACCTACGCGCGGAGATTCGCTATGCGGCGAGCCATGAGGGTGCTCTGCACCTCGACGACGTTCTCACTCGCCGTACCCGCATCTCCATCGAGACACCCGACCGCGGCACGGCATCGGCCGAAGCCGCTGCTCGGCTGATCGCGCCCGTGCTCGACTGGGACGACGAGCGCATCGCCAATGAGGTCCAAGCCTACGCAGCCCGCGTCGAGGCTGAACGCCAGTCGCAGCAGCAAGCGGACGACCAGGCAGCCGACGCCGCCCGGATCGCGGCGCCTGACACCCGCGCGGTGGCTGTCGGCCGCGCGCTGAGCTGAGCCGCGGCTGATCGCGGCTCACATCAGGCCGATTGCGGTTCTGGCGCGAGCGAGTACGGGAGCGGCAAGCTGAGCTGCTCGTTCGGCGCCTCGCTGCAGCGTTGCCGTCAATTCCTGCGGTTCGGCCATCAGTTCAGCGTGGCGCTGCTGAAGCGGTGACAAGCAGGCGATGACTCGGTCGGTGCACTCGGTCTTGAGCTGGCGGTATGACGAGATTCCGGCGGCGCAAGCGGCCGGGTCAACGCCGTCAACGGCAGCGATGATGGCCAGCAGGTTTGACACACCTGGCTTGCTCTCGGGGTCATAGCGGACCTCATTGTCAGAGTCCGTGACGGCCCTGTTCACCTTGCGCCGCACCACATCGGGCGGATCGAGCAGCCGCACCACTCCCGCAGCGGAGTCGTCGGCCGACTTGCTCATCTTGACCGTTGGGTCCGACAGGTCTGCCACGCGGGATGTGAGCGCCGCCCTGGAGAGCTCAGGGACGATGAAAGTGTCTCCGTACAGCCGGTTGAACCTGACTGCCAGGTGACGGCACAGCTCGACGTGCTGGTCCTGGTCGCCGCCCACGGGCACCTGATGTGTGTCGTAGAGCAAGATGTCGGCGGCCATCAGGCAGGGATAGGTGAAAAGGCTGGCACGGGTCTGCGGTTGGGCCCCTTTCTCCTTGAACTGGATCATCCGGTTGAGCTCCCCGACATACACGGTGGATTCCAGCAGGTAGGACAGCTCGACGTGCTCGCGTACGTGTGACTGGATGAAGAGGACCGACCGCTCCGGGTCAAGACCAGCGGCCAGGAAAAGGCCAGCGGTCTCCAGAGTTAGCTGCCGGATCCGGGCCGGCTCGTGCCCGCTGGTCAGGGCGTGCAGGTCGGCCACAAAATAGTGACCTTCAACATAGTCGGCGCCGTCCTGCCGCTCGACAAACCGTCGCAGCGCGCCGAGGTAGTTGCCCAGAGTCAGCCGTCCACTCGGGGT
>JACCSH010000236.1 GCA_013813125.1 Nocardioidaceae bacterium
CTGAAACAGCGCGGAACTCGCCGTAATAGATGTCGACGTCGTCACACTCGATTACCGCGATGGGCTCGGCCGGCACGTGCGGCCAGTTGTCACTGCGAGCATTGCTGCTCATCGGCGCTGTGAGGCCCCGGTCGGCACCGCTGGAGGCTACAACGGTCGCGCCGGACGAGCCGGACGAGGCGGTCGACGAGGTAGACCCAGCCTGAGTTGGAGAGGTGTCAGTGACGGTGTCGGCCGTGCTTTTCCGCGTGTCCTCGTTACTCGTACGGGTGGAAAAAATGTTCATGACGTCCTCACCAGCTGCGCTGATATCGGTTGCGGATGACGATGGCCAGGGCGTTCATCATGAGCAGTAGGCCCAGCAGCACGATGATGGCAGCCGAGGCAACCTCTTGAAATGCGTCCTCGGGTCTACCGGTCCAGTTGAAGATCTGAATTGGCAGCGTGGTGAAGCCAGATAGCAGTCCGTTGGGGTCGTAGCTCACGAAAACAAGACCCCCGAGCAGCAACAGCGGCGCGGCCTCTCCCAGCGCCCGAGACAGCGCCAAGATCGTGCCGGTGGCGACGCCCGGCAACGCAGACGGCAAGGTCTGCTTCCACACCGTCTGTAGTGGCGTCGCTCCCAGGGCCAGGGACCCCTGCCTGATCTCAGCGGGCACAGCCCGCAACGCTTCGCGTGTAGTGATGATGATAACCGGCAAAATCAACAGCGCCAGCGCGATGGCTCCACTGAGCACCACCCGGCGCTCCAAGCCGATCGTCAAAGCAAACCCTGCGGTCAACAGCCCGTACACGATGGCAGGGACAGCGGCCAGGTTTTGCAGGTTCACCTCGATCAGGCGGTTGTACCAGCGACGGTCATCGGCGAACTCTTCCAGATAGACCGCGGCGGCTACGCCGAGTGGGATTGCCATGACCGCAGTGACCGTGATTACCAGAAGAGATCCCAGGATGGCTGCCCGGGCACCCGCGCGTTCGGGAATCACCTGGGAGCTGTAGTCGGTGAACAGCCGAGCGTCCAAGCGGGGATAGCCGTCAACGAACGTCGTTACCAAGAGAGTCACCAGTGCGATGACCGCAAAAGCCAGGGCCAGCCACAGGCACACCAGGAAACCGATGGATGCGCCGCTGCGGTCCCCAGCCGTACGCGACTTCAAAGGGGCGGTTGCGACCGAGCCGATGCTGGCCATCAGTAGGCCTCCCGGAAGCGGCGGACAAGGCGGATGCTGATGATGTTGATGAGCAAGGTGATGGTGAAGAGCAGCAGTCCGACAGCGAACAGTGTGTTGTAACCCAGTGTCCCCGGGGTTGACTCGCCGGTGGCGGTCTGAGCGATGAACCCCGTCATCGTTTGGCCGCTGTCGGTAGCTTTGCCGACCAACTGCGCTTGGGTTCCGGCTGCCAACGCGACGATCATGGTCTCGCCCACGGCTCTCGACAACGCCAGCACGATAGAGGCGGCAATGCCGGAGATGGCAGCGGGAAAGACGACGCGCAACGTGGTGCGCATCCGATTGGCGCCGAGCGCGAGAGACCCTTGGCGCAGCGACTGAGGCACCGCACTCAGCGAATCCTCCGACAAAGAAGCAACGGTCGGGATGATCATGATGCCGAGCACGAGTCCTGCCGCCAGGACACTGTATGTACCGAGCTCGATTCTCATTATCTGCTCGAGCACAACCGGAGCCACGAACGCCAGCGCGAAGTAGCCATAGACGACAGAGGGGATGCCGGCGAGCACTTCGAGGGCCGGTTTGAGCACCTTCCGCACCCGCGGCGTCGCGTATTCCGAGAGATAGATAGCCACACCCAAACCCACCGGCACGGCGAGCAGAAGTGCTAAAACCGTCGTCCACAAGGTGCCGGTAATCAGCGGCAGCACGCCGAAGTCCGCATTGGAGAAAGTTGGTGCCCACCGGGTGCCGGTGAGAAAGTCCCAGACGCTGACCTCACGAAAGAAGTCGAGTGCCGGCAGCAGCAGGGCGAACACGATGCCGACGGTGATCGCCACGGACAAGGCGCTGGCCAGCCCGAGGAACACCATGACTGCGCGCTCCCCGTAGCGGGGAGATTGGCGTCGGATGGAGATCTTGGTCGGTTCTGTGGCGTTGGGGCGGGGGCCAGTCCCTGAGGACGTGCCCCCGCCGCTCAGAACGGTGCTCACGGGTGTCGAGTCTGCCTTTGGTCGGTTCGGCTCACAACACCGGTCTCAGCTGCCAGTGAGCTCGCTGGTCTTTTGCTGCAGCTCGGTGCTCTGCTCCTCGTTCAAGGGAATGAACTTCGCGGCCTCGGCGATCTCCGCGTTGCTTTCCGCGTAGAAGTCAAGGAAAGCCGCCAACTCGGGCCCCTCCTCGACAGCCGAGTTCGACGGGTAGATGAACAACGGGCGGGCCAGCGGGGTGTAGGTCCCGTCCTGAGCCGTCTCTGGACTCGGAGGGACGCAACCTTCACCACTATCGATCTCGACAGCCTTGAGGGAGTCTGCGTTCTCCTCATAGTAGGAGAATCCGAAGTAGCCCAGGGCGTTTGGTGAACCGGCCACGCCTTGGACGAGCGTGTTGTCGTCCTCTGATGAGGTGTAGTCGGAGCGGCTCGCACCTTCTTCACCATTGATCACGTCGGTGAAGTAGTCGAAGGTGCCTGAGTCCGTACCCGGACCGAACAACTCGATCTCTTCACTCGGGAAGTCGGGGTTTACCTGGTCCCAGGTAGTGATCTTGTCCTCGGCTTCGGGCCCCCACAAGGTGGCGAGCTCGTCGGTGGTCAGACACGTCACGAAGTCGTTCTCTGCGGAGACCACCACAGTGAGGGCGTCGACGGCCACCTGGAGCTCCGTGTACTCGATACCGTTCTTCTCGCACACCGGCACCTCCTCCTCTTCGTCGATGGGCCGCGAAGCGTTAGAGATATCTGTCTCGCCGATGCAGAACTTCTCAAAGCCACCGCCGGTTCCGGCGGTTCCCACCGAGACGTTGACATCCGGCTGTTCCTCCTTGAACAGCTCACCAGCCACCTGTGTGAGCGGTTGCACAGTCGACGAGCCGTCGGTAACGATCTCGCCCGACAAGGACCCGTCGTCACCGGACCCTCCGCCTTCGGCCTGGCCACCACAGGCGGTGAGGATCAATGACAGCGCAGCTACCGGGACAGCAGCGCGGCGCGGAACACGTCGGTTCACAAGTAGTTCGCCTCTCTTGAGGGCTGCCGGGTGCAGCCACACGGTCTAACGTCCAAGACGCTAAGCCGCCATGGTGAAGTGTCGGACCTGCCCGCGTGAACCGCAGGTGAACAGATGCAGACGATCTGCGACTGCCTGGCTGGTAGTGCCGGTGTCGGCGTCGACCGTACGCAGCGCCGACTCAGGCGCCGGTGAGACGAGCCAGTATTCCTTCGGGGACGTCTTCGGCGGTGAGGGCGAACACCAGATGATCACGCCACTGCCCGTTGATGTGGAGGTACCGCGGCGCCAGGCCGATGGAGGAGAACCCGAGCTTCTCGACGATGCGCAGACTGGCCACGTTCTCGGGTCGGATGGCGATCTCTAGTCGATGCAACCCCAGAACCCGGAAACAGTGGTCACCAGCCAAGGCGACGGCCACCGGCATGATGCCCCGCCCCGCGTAGCTCTCGGCGATCCAGTAGCCGATTTGTGCCCACTGAGCGGACCCGCGCGTGATTCCTGTGACCGTCAGCTGACCGACCATCAGGCCGTCATAGGTGACGACGAAAGGTAGGGCGCGTTCCTGGCGGGCCTGCCGTCGCAGGTCCTTGATCAATGAGCGGTAGCTGACCTTCGCGCCGCGCCCGTTCTCGCTGGAGGGACGGGTCGACTCCCATTCACTCAGCCAGCTCGAGTTATCTCGCCGCAGGTCAGCCCATCGAGAGGCGTCGCCTGCGGTGATGGGCCGCAAGCCGACACGTCCCGACCGCAAGTCGACCGGCCACCCTCGTGTCAGTTCGCACCAGCCTCGTCGCTGCGCGAGTGGTCACCACCGCGGATCTGGTCGAGCGTGTGGTCGAGGATTGGCAGCAGCACCGCCAACCCGTCCTCGACCCCGCCGGCCGATCCGGGCAGGTTCACCACGAGAGTCGGGCCGGCCACCCCCGCGAGCCCACGCGACAGAACCGCCGTCGGTACGCCGTTGGAGACGCCATATGTCCGGAGCGCCTCCGCGATACCAGGTATCTCCTTGTCAAGGACGCGGCGCGTCATCTCGGGGGTCTGGTCAGTTGGCGTCAGGCCCGTGCCGCCCGTGGTCACGACCAGATCGGGATGGTCCGCGAGCGCGGCAACCAAGGCGTCATAAAGCGGTTTCCCATCGGGGACCACGCGACTTGTCACCGACGACATGCCGTGCGCCTCGAGTGCGGCCACGATGCGAGGCCCGGTCGTGTCCTCGTACATGCCCGACGCCGCGCGGTTCGAAACCGACAGCACCACAGCGAAACGACTCGGCCTGGTCATGGCGCCCCACCGGAGGCCCCGTCACTGCCGCGAGTCCAGGTGCCACTTCGGCCTCCAGACTTCCTGATCACGCCTACCTCCTCGATCGTCGCTTCCTTGTCGACAGCCTTCACCATGTCGATCAGGGCCAGGGAGGCAACACTCACCGCGGTCAGAGCCTCCATCTCGACCCCTGTCCGGTCGGAGGTGCGCACGGTTGCTGTGATGCAGACGCAGTCGTCGAGCACCTCGATGTCGACCACGACCCCGCTGATGGCGAGTGGGTGGCACAGCGGTATCAGGTCGGGTGTTCGCTTGGCGCCGAGGATTCCTGCAACTCGGGCTACCGCGAGAGCATCGCCCTTGGGGACTCCTTGTCCGCGCAGCAACGCAACGACGGCGGGTGAGACCCGCACTCTCCCCGAGGCCACCGCCTCTCGGGCGGTCACGGACTTGTGTGACACATCAACCATGCGTGCGGCGCCCGTCTCGTCGACGTGGCTCAGCGCTAACGGACTGTCGCCGCCGCCGGCCACCTGCTCGCCTCCCTCGACGGCCATCAGAAGTTCCTGTCGAGTGCCAGGACATCGACCAGGGCGCCCTCTTCGACCGCCGACGAGGCCGCCGGCACGACGATGAGGCTGTTCGACTGCGACAGGCTCGCGATGAGGTGCGATCCGTGACCGCCGATTGGCGTCACATGTGCTCCCCTCGGAGTCACCTCGAAGTGGCCGCGCACGAACTGCTTGCGCCCGCGAGGAGACGTGATCGCCGCCGTACACATCGCTTGCACCAAGGGACGCCGGTAGGGCAGTCGGCCCATCATCCGCCGGATTGCCGGCAGCACGAACACCTCGAACGAGATGTATGACGACACCGGGTTGCCAGGCAAGGTGAAGATAGGAGTGGAGTCGTCGCCAATCGTGCCGAACCCCTGCGGCTTCCCAGGCTGCATTGCCACTTCGGCGAACTCGACGGTGCCGAGGCGGCTGAGCACCTCCTTGACCACGTCGTAGTCACCTTTGCTGACTCCGCCGCTTGTCACCACCAGGTCGGCGCGGATGAGCTGGTCCGAGAGAGCTGCCATCAGCTGGTGCGGGTCGTCACTCACTATCCCGACGCGGTAGGCGATGGCATCGGCTTGGCGGGCCGCTGCCGCGATCGCGAAGGAGTTGGCGTCGTACACCGAGTCGAAACCCAGAGGAGTCCCCGGCTCGCGCAGCTCACTGCCCGTCGAGATCACCACCACCCGAGGACGCGGCCGCGCCGTGACGTGCGCGTAGCCCGTGGCGGCCAAGATCATCGCTTCTCGGGGCCCCAAGACGGCACCTTCGTCGAGCAGCCGGTCCCCCGCTTCTACATCCTCGCCGCGCGGCCGCACGTGCTGGCCTAAACCCGGCGCCTGCAGAATCGAGACCTTGGCACGTCCGGCGTCGGTCCACTCGATCGGGACCACCGCATCGGCGCCGGCAGGCATCGGAGCCCCGGTCATGATCTTCACGACCTGACCACGCGGAAGGGCGTACGCCTTGCTTTGTCCGGCCGCTGACTCCCCGACGACTGGCAGCGTCACCGGGTCGGCCCT
>JACCSH010000194.1 GCA_013813125.1 Nocardioidaceae bacterium
GGAAGGGTGTCGTAGTTGGTCGTCACTCCCGGGATGAACCCCAAGACTCCAACCAGGAGAAAAGTCGCGCCAACAAGAGTGGCGAGCAAACGAGGAAGGTTGCTGTTGTCCGATGTTGCGGCGTAGCCGGTACTGCTAGTGCTGTGACTGCCTTGCGTCATTGGGTTGCTCCTTGTGGAAGAAATAGATGCGGTTTCAACCATATGGGTACCCAATGGGGGCGGAGTTATGCGGGGCGAGTTGCTCGCGGGGCTACGACTGCAGCAAGTCCCGCATCAGCTGAGCGGTCGCCGACGGGGTCTTGCCTACCTTCACCCCGGCAGCCTCGAGTGCTTCCTTCTTGGCCTCAGCTGTGCCGGACGAGCCGGACACGATAGCCCCGGCGTGGCCCATGGTCTTTCCCTCAGGAGCGGTGAACCCGGCGACGTATCCGACGACGGGTTTGCTGATGTGCTTTGAGATGTATGCCGCCGCACGCTCCTCGGCATCGCCGCCGATCTCGCCGATCATGACGATGGCGTCAGTCTCGGGGTCGTCCTGGAAGGCCTGGAGTGCATCGATGTGCGTGGTGCCGATAATCGGGTCCCCCCCTATTCCCACCGCAGACGAGATCCCGAAGTCTCGCAGTTCGTACATCATCTGATAGGTCAAGGTGCCTGATTTGGACACCAGGCCGATGCGGCCTTCCGTCGTGATGTCAGCCGGGATGATGCCAGCGTTGGACTTTCCCGGACTGATGACACCTGGGCAGTTGGGGCCGATGATGCGAGCCTTTCCGGTCGACTGTGCGTAAGCGAAGAACTCAGCGGTGTCTTTGACCGGCACGCCTTCGGTGATCACCACAATGAGGGGAATGCCGGCGTCAACGGCTTCGCGGACAGCGCTCTTGCAGAACTTGGGCGGGACGAAGACCACGGACACATCAGCGCCGGTGGTCTCCACAGCGTCGCTGACTGAGCTGTAGACGGGAACCGCCGTGCCTTCGAAGTCGACGCTCTGCCCCCCTTTTCCTGGCGTGACTCCCCCGACGACGTTTGTCCCCGAGTTGAGCATCCGCTGCGTGTGCTTGGAGCCTTCGGATCCTGTCATGCCCTGCACGATGACCCTGCTTTCCCCGGTCAAGAAGATCGCCATGTGCTCTCAGCCCTTCGATTCGCTGCCCGCGGCAGCTAGCTCAGCGGCGCGGTCGGCCGCGCCATCCATCGTGTCGACGAGAGTCACCAGCGGGTGGCCGGCCTGCTCGAGAATGCGCCTACCTTCGACCACGTTGTTGCCGTCGAGTCGGACGACGATCGGTTTGGTGGCCGAGTCGCCCAAGATGCCAAGCGCGCTGACGATCCCGTTTGCTACCGCGTCGCATGCGGTTATGCCACCGAAGACGTTGACGAACACGCTCTTCACCTGTGCATCGTTCAAGATGATGTCGAGTCCGTCCGCCATCACCTCGGCTGAGGCGCCGCCGCCGATATCGAGGAAGTTCGCCGGCTTGACCCCGCCGTGCGCCTCTCCGGCGTACGCCACCACGTCGAGCGTCGACATCACCAGGCCCGCACCATTGCCGATGATGCCGACAGCTCCGTCGAGCTTGACGTAGTTGAGGCCCTTCTCCTTGGCTTTCGCCTCGAGTGGGTCGGCCGCCGACGAGTCCTCGAACGCAGCGTGCTCGGTGTGCCGGAAGTCGGCATTCTCGTCGAGGGAGACCTTGCCGTCGAGTGCCTCGAGGTGCCCGTCTCCGAGCCGGACCAGCGGGTTGACCTCGACCAGTCCCGCGTCCTCTTCGACGAACAGGGTCCACAACTTGGTAATCAGGTCAAGCGCCTCCTCGGCCACCTCGGCCGGAAAACGCGTCGCCTCGACGATCTCACGGGCCTTGACCGCGTCGACGCCGACCAGCGGATCTATGGCCACCTTGGCGACAGCGTCAGGGTTGCTGCGCGCGACCTCTTCGATTTCGATGCCGCCCTCGATACTGGCGATGCATAAGTAGTTGCGGTTCGAGCGGTCGACGAGAAATGAGAAGTAGTACTCCTCGGCGATGTCAGCGGTGGGTGCGATCAGCACGCGCCGAACAGTGTGGCCCTTGATGTCCATGCCAAGGATCTCGGCAGCCTTGGCGACGGCTTCTTCTGGGCTCGCCGCGAGTTTCACGCCGCCGGCCTTACCCCGACCGCCGGTCTTGACCTGGGCCTTGACGACGACGCGACCACCGAGCTCCTCGGTGGCAGCGCGCGCATCCTCGGCGTTCTCGACGACAATGCCCACAGTCACGGGCACGTCATACTTTGCGAACAGCTGTTTGGCTTGGTACTCCATCAGATCCACAGAACTGCCGTCCTTTTCGTGCCAGGTGACTACGAGCGCCGATTTCCATCGCGCCGGAACGTTCGGAGCCTAGCCAGAGAACGCTCCGTTGTCAGGCGGAGGGCAACCTGAGGCCAGCACCTGCTAGCCGGATGACCCTCCACCGAGACTGACTCAACGAGTCTGTGGGCCAACCAAGTTGAATGTTGACATGCCTGCATCCCAGCCCACCTTGTTGCGGCCGACCCTGATCAGGTCGGAGGGCCTCCGCCTCGCTACCTGGCAGGGTCCGAGGACCGGTCCGACGGTTGTGTTCGTGCACGGGTTCCCGGACACTCACGTGGTCTGGCAACCGGTGATCGATCGACTCGCTGACCGTTTCCACTGCGTCACGTATGACGTGCGGGGAGCCGGCAACTCGGAGGTCCCGCCGAGCCGATCGGCCTTCCACGTCAGCCATCTGGTGACAGATCTGGTCGCGGTGCTCGACACCTATGCACCCCAAGCGTCGGTCCACCTGGTGGCCCACGACTGGGGGTCGGTGCAGGCTTGGGAGGCGGTGCTGTCGGAGTCGACCGACCTCCGGCTCAAGGGGCGTCTCGCGTCGTACACCAGCATCAGTGGACCTGCGCAGGTTCACCTGGCGGCGTTCACCAAGGCGGCGCGCCAAGGTGACTGGAGGCGCAAACGGCAGTGGCTGGTCCAGCAGCTGCGCTCCTGGTACGTGTGGGCCTTCCAGCTGCCGGTCCTGCCCGAGCTGGCGCTGCGCTGGCGCGCGACTCGACAGCTCGCGTCAACAATGCACAGCGGATGGCCTGCGGCCAGCCTGCCTGACGACACCGTTCACGGTTTGGAGCTTTATCGCGCCAATCTTTCTCGCTCCCACCGGAAGCGCGACTTCACCGGGTCGCGCTCGGCCTCCCTTGGGCGAACCTCGTTGCCCGTGCAACTGGTGGTCCCGCTCCGTGATCCCTACATCACTCCCGCGGCAACGCAAGAGGTGGGCCGGTTCGTGGCCAACCTGACTCGGGTCGAGATCGACGCCGGCCACTGGGTTCAGCAGAGCCACCCCGACGAACTGTCTGCCCTCATCGGCGGCTTCTCCGCCGTACAAGCTGGCGAGACCCTCCCATGACTCCGAAGTCAGGCGGAGGCCATTGCCTCGTTCACCCAGTCGACGACCTCTCGGGTCTTGGCGCCGGGGGTGAAGATGCGACGGACCCCCATTTCCTGCAACAACAAGATGTCTCCCTGGGGGATGATGCCGCCTCCGAACACCACAATGTCGAGGGCATCGCGCTCGGCGAGTAGGTCCATCACCTTGCGGAACAAGGTCATGTGCGCCCCCGACAGCACCGACAATCCGACGATGTCAGCGTCTTCCTGAATCGCTGTTTCCACGATTTGTTCGGGTGTCT
>JACCSH010000212.1 GCA_013813125.1 Nocardioidaceae bacterium
CAGCGGCTGCGATCATGCCGCGTAGGTCGTCAGGGTTGGTCTCGCGCCGCACCAAGATGACGGAATCCCCGTTGGCAGCCCACTTGACGGCCGTCGCGGAGTCGAACGCCGCCTTGCCAACCGCTGCGCCGGGACTGGCCGCCATGCCAGTGGCGATGAGTTGGCGCGAACCGTCGTCCTTGTCGAACTGGGGGAACATGAGCTGCGCGAGCTGGGCGCCGGTGACCCGGCGCAACGCCTCATCCATGTCGATGACACCCTCGTCCACGAGCTGGATCGCGACGCGGAACGCAGCCGCCGCCGTCCGCTTGCCGACCCTCGTCTGCAGCATCCACAACTTGCCGCGCTCGACGGTGAACTCGATGTCACAAAGGTCTTTGTAGTGCGCCTCCAGAGTCGCCATGATCGACAACAACTCTCGGTATGCGGTGGGGTTGGCCTCACCGAGCGCGGTCAAGGGCAGTGTGTTGCGGATTCCGGCGACCACGTCTTCGCCCTGAGCGTTGACCAGGTAGTCGCCGTACACACCTCGATGCCCGGTGGCCGGGTCCCGCGTGAAGCAGACGCCGGTGCCGGAGTCGTCGCCCAGGTTCCCGAAGACCATCGAACAGACGTTGACTGCGGTGCCCAGGTCGTCCGGAATGCGTTCTTGGCGACGGTAGAGCTTGGCTCGTTCGGTGTTCCAGCTCGAGA
The DNA here is from genome assembly GCA_013813125.1 of Nocardioidaceae bacterium. Lineage (GTDB taxonomy): Bacteria > Actinomycetota > Actinomycetes > Propionibacteriales > Nocardioidaceae > JACCZJ01. The sequence goes on from JACCSH010000212.1 coordinate 694, forward strand.
AGACGGCCCGCACCGCCAAGTCGAGTTGCTCTCGGGGTTGCTGGGGAAACTGCGACCCTGTCTGGTCGACGACTATCTTCTTGAATCTCGCCACCAACTGCTGCAGGTCCTCAGCGGTCAAGTCCACGTCTGCTTCGACACCGCGGATGGCCTTGGCCTCCTCGAGGCCTTCGTCGAACCGCACGCGGTCCACGCCGAGGACGGTACTGCCGAACATCGACACCAGCCTCCGGTAGGAGTCCCAGGCGAAACGCGGACTGCCAGAGACCGACGCCAGCCCTTCGACCGTCGCGTCGTTGAGGCCGATGTTGAGCACCGTCTCCATCATGCCCGGCATCGAGAACTTGGCTCCGGAGCGCACCGACACGAGCAACGGGTGGTCAGGCTGGCCCAGCTTTCGCCCCATCGTCTCCTCGAGAGCGGCGAGATGCCGGTCAACCTCCTCGACGAGCCCAGCTGGCTCCTGACCAGTGTGCAGATACGCCCGGCAGGCATCGGTGGTGATCGTGAAGCCCGGCGGAACCGGAAGGCCGAGGTTGGTCATCTCGGCGAGGTTGGCGCCCTTGCCGCCGAGCAAATCCTTCTGCGACGCACTTCCTTCTGAGAAGTCGAACACGTAGCGCACCATGACAGTTCCTCTGGTCGGCGATCGTTTCGTTGCTCGCGGCCAAACGGCCTCTCCGGCTCACAGTAGGGGCTGCACCCCGCTGGTGTCGTCCTGCTTCCCTGGGGCTCAGGCGGGAGTCGACTGTGCCGGCGTACCTGGAGCCGCGGTCTGCTCGACCGTGGTCTTCTTCTTCGCTGCCGGCTTCTTGGCGCTGGTCTTCTTCGCCGCCGGCTTCTTGGCCGTGAGCTTCTTGGGCGCCTTGTTGGCGGTACGACGTACCGGTGCTGGCCCCTTGGCCCGCTTGTCGGCAAGTAGCTCCGCTGCGCGCTCGAGGGTGATTGCCTCCACGGAGTCGTCCTTGCGCAAGGTGGCGTTGAACTCGCCGTCGGTCACATAGGCACCGAAGCGGCCGTCCTTCACGACTACTGGCTTCTTGGAGTTCGGGTCCACCCCCAGCTCCCGCAACGGCCCTGCAGCAGCGCGACGACCCCGCTGTTTGGGTTCGGCGTAGATTTTGAGCGCCTCATCAAGAGTGATCGTCAGCAGTCGATCCTCGGACTCGATGGAACGCGAATCGCTGCCCTTCTTCAGGTAAGGCCCGTAACGGCCGTTCTGGGCGGTGATCTCTTCACCTGATTCCGGGTCGATCCCGACGACCCGTGGCAGGGTCAGCAACATTACGGCCTGCTCCAAGTCGAGCGTCTCCAGCGACATCGTCTTGAACAGGCTCGAGGTGCGTGGCTTTTCACCCTTCGGGGCGTCGTCGGGGAGCAGCTCCGTGACGTACGGGCCGAACCGTCCACTCTTGGCGATGACGGGAAGGTGGGTCTGCGGGTGCACCCCGAGCTCGATCTCAGCTCCGACCGGATTCTCCAGTAGCTCGCGCGCCTTGTTGAGCGTCAGCTCGTCCGGAGGCAGGTCGTCGGGAATGTTCGCCCTACTGCCCTCGCTCGTTTCGACATAGGGACCGTAGCGCCCGACCCGTACCGCGATGCCTTCCCCGAGCTCGAAGGTCGACAGTTCGCGGGCGTCGATCTCACCCAGTTCGGTGACGAGGCTCTTGAGCCCCTGGAGATCCCCATGGCCGAAGTAGAACTTCGACAACTCGTCGGTGGAGTCCAGACGTCCGGCCGCGACCTCGTCGAGCACGTCCTCCATCGCCGCCGTGAAGTTGTAGTCGACAAGGCGGTCGAAGTGGCGCTCTAGCAGCCGCACGACCGCGAACGCGAGCCAGGCGGGCACGAGCGCTGTGCCCTTCTTGTGGACATATCCGCGGTTCAGGATCGTGGTGATGATCGCGGCGTACGTCGACGGGCGACCGATCTCGCGCTCCTCGAGCTCGCGGATCAGCGTCGCCTCGGTGTAGCGGGCGGGCGGACGGGTCTCATGCGAGGCGGCGGCGAGGTCAGCCACCTTGACAGGATCTCCCTCGCTGACGTCGGGGAGACGCGTCTCGCTGTCGTCACGATCGCTATCTGGGTCGTCGGCTCCTTCGACGTACGCCTTGAGGAAGCCGTGGAACAAGATCACCCGCCCACTCGCCGAGAACTCGCACTCCTCACCCGTCGAGGCAGTTGCCGAGATCCGGACCGACACTGAACGTCCTTCTGCGTCCTTCATCTGGGAGGCCACCGTGCGCATCCAGATCAGCTCGTACAGCCGGAAGTCGTCGCCGTTCAGCCCTGTCTGAGCCGGAGTGCGAAACGAGTCGCCAGCGGGCCGAATCGCCTCATGCGCCTCTTGGGCGTTCTTGACCTTGCTCTGGTAGGTGC
>JACCSH010000244.1 GCA_013813125.1 Nocardioidaceae bacterium
GTAGATCGCGGAAGCCTCGCGGATCCGACCCGTCTCGGCGAGCACCACCGCGGGAGCCAGAGCTCGGATCACCCCTGCCGTCGGAAAGTCAAGCTCGTCGGCTGTGGCGTTGGCGAGACCGTTCGAGGCAAGGGACTCCGCGTCGTGTCCTACGTGGTGTGCAGTCGTGGACAGAAACCCCGCCCAGACGACGGGAGCAGTGGGATGTCCCAGTGGCGCGATGGTGCTGAACGCCTCCTCCGCGAGCCGACGGGCATCGTCGAAGCGGGCTTGAGCCTGCGCGAGCACAGACTGGCTTCGGAGCAACAACCAATGGGCCGACCGTCCCTGGATCTCCTGGGCGCACCGGGCCGCCGCCTCGATTTCCCTCGCCACCACTGACAGATGGCCGCGTTCGAGGGCGGCGTCGATCCGCGCCAGGTGCCCGGACAGCGCCGCATTCGGACTTGCCGGCCCGCGCCCAACAGCCAGCATCCGCTCGGCCAGATCCGCTCGTTCCTCCAGCGTGTCCGGTCCTGAGCACACCTCCTGGCGGGCCTTCAACGCAGCCACCAAGGCGGCCTGTTCCCCGCACTGCTCTGCCAGAGTCAGCGACTCTTCGCTCGCTACGCGAGCGGTCTCGTCGTCGCCGAGGTACATGCAGACCTCCGCCAGCCTGGCCAAGACCACGGCCCGGAGCGGAGCGTGGCTCGCGTCCAGCACCGCGATTGCCTGTTCGCACAACTGCCTGATGACGAGGTCGCTCTCCGGCTGGAAGGTCGGCTCCGTCACCAGCGCCGCTTGCGCCACGAGGTCAGGTCGCCCCATATCGGCTGCGAGGGCTGCCGCCTCCACGCACGCCTCGAGACCTCCAGGTAGGTCGCACGACAGGTAGAGCGCGGGTCCGAGGCCCAACAGCAGCCGACAGCGATCGGCCTGATCAATATCATTCGTCCCGACGTCGAGCGCCAGCCGAAACAGCTGAGCGCTCTCCTCGTAAGCGTGGCGACGCATCGCCTCGTTCCCGGCGCGCTCGATCCAGACGGTCGCCCTGACCTTGTCGCCCTGGACCGCGGCCACGGCCCAGTGACGAGCCAAGTCGAACAGGTGCGGTCCGGGCTGATCGCCATACAGCTGCTCGAGTGCCCCCGCCGCCAGGCGATGAAGGTGCACTCGCTCAGGTGTTCCCAGACCGGCCTCGATCGCGTCCCGGAGGAGGGCGTGGGCAAAGCGGTGCTGCCCGGTCAGTGACGGAACCTCGACGAGTCCGGCCGAGGCTGCTTCGTCGAGCAGGGCTAGGCAGCGCAGCACCGGTAACCCGAGCATGGCGGCCGGGACAGCCGCCGAGAATTCCCGGCCGACGATCGAGGCGGCCCGCAGCAGCGCCACCGAGTCCGCCGACAGCCGACTCAGTCGAGCGCCGACCGCCTCCCGCAGGTTCCAGGTGATCGGAAGAGCAGTTCCATCGCTCCGATCGGCAAGTGCTTTGGCGAGCTCGGAGACGAAGAAAGGGTTGCCGCCGGTCAGCTCGTGCACGTGAGCGACGTCGGCGTCACCGACCTCATGGCCGATCACGGAGGCCAGATGCTGTCCGACGGCCGGCGCCGCCAGTCCGCCCAAACGGATGTGTCGCGTAACCGGTTCCCTCAGCAGTTCGGCAAACACGGCGCCATTCGTCTGTTCGGTGTCGCGCGAGTTCACAACCACGAGGAGGCGCTCGGCCCTCGCGCTCCGCGCGACGTGCTGCAGAAGTAGCAACGAGGCCTGGTCAGCCGAGTGCGCGTCATCGAGCACGATCGCCAAGGGGTCTCGATGAGTCAGATGTCGAAGCAGCATCGTGACTGCATCGAAGAGCCGGAACCGATCCTCCATCGAGCTCTCTGCGTCCGCCAGGTCCGCGGAGCCGGCGAATATGTCGGGCGCCAGATTGGCAAGGTCAGCGGTGAGTCGGTGTTCGGCTGCGATCGCCGCCAGGTCGATCCCGTTGCCTACAGCCCGAAGAACCTGCCGCCACGGCCAGTACGGCGGCGCACCCTCGGCGTCGACGGCCACCCCCCACACCCCGAGAACGCCTTGCGCCGCCGCAGAGGTCAGCAGCTCCTCCGCCAGCCGGGTCTTGCCGATGCCTGGCTCGCCTAGACAGGCCACCATGCGGGGATGACCCTCGAGTGCCGCCTCGAGACACCCCCGGAGCATTGCCAGCTCCGGCTCCCGCCCTACCAGCCCGGTCTGCATCACTACGGCAGCCTCTCGCGTCGTCCCCTCCACATCATGACAGCGGAAGTCTCCGCCTCACCACAGTCTCGCGGCGCATAGGCATGGCTATCCGCGAAGGGCGCCGTCGCGGACAAGCTGGGAGCGCTCAGTGAGCACCGGCGGCGCAACCTGCGACCCTTGGCTGCGGTCAGCCCTGCCCGGCAGCCGGCGTGGGCATCCGCGGCCCTACCGGTCGCGTTGCTTGGAGGGCCGCATGTTGAGGACTAACTGGCCTCGACCGGGGTCTCGTTTCCAACAGGGTGCAGGGGCAGCGTCAGGGTGACGATGGTGCCTTGGTCGGGTTGTGAGTCCAGTCGGATCTGGCCCCCCTGCAGGTCGACCAGGCGCCGGCACATCGCGAGCCCGACGCCGATACCGGTGGCGTCGTGGGACTGGCTCGTGTCGAGCCGCTGGAAAAGGTTGAACACCCGGGCATGATCTGCGGGGGCAACTCCGATGCCGTTGTCCTTCACTGTGATCGCGGCGAACCCGTCCCGCACCTCTCCCGTCACTCGAACAGTTGGCAGCTGGGAGGTGTTGAAGACGATGGCGTTGCGGACGAGGTGGTGCAGGACAGTCGCCAACAGTTGGGGATCAGCTACGACGCTCGGGAGGTCGCCGACCGTCGCCTCAGCTCCGCGTTCGGCGATCTCCTCAGCCAGATCGGTGTAGACGGCCCGAACCACCTCGCCTGGATTCACCGGCTCCGACTGCGGTTGAGCTTGCCCGGCTTCGGTGAAGGCGACAAGGGCGTCGACCGTCGTCTGCATCCGAGCGGCCGATTCGACGATGTGGTCGACAAAGGACCGGCCCGTGTCGTCCAACGCCTCGGCATACCGGCTCTGTAGCAAACTAGCGAATCCGCTCATTACCCGCAGCGGCTCGGTGAAGTCCTGTCCGAGAACGTATTGCAGGACCTGGAGGTCAGTAGAAACTGCGGCGACGCCGGCTTGCCCAGTCGCCGGGCCAGTGACAGCGGCGGCGGTAGCGGCTGCTGACGCGTAAGCCGTCGCCGGGGTGGAGTAAGCAGATACACGGTGCGCAGGGATGGTAGTCCTGACGCCTGCTTCGGCGACAGGAGGCAAGTTGGTTGTGGTCGCCACATCAGAAGCCGCCTCCGCGGTGGGGCTCGAGACACGCCGGATCGTGGCGGCGAGGTGCTTCAAGTCGCTGCTCTTGTTGAGGTAGGCGGCCGCGCCGCCCGCCATCGCCCGTTCGGTGACTGCTTCGTCGGCGAACCCCGACAGCATCACAACGGGAATCGTCGGGAAGCGGTGCTGCATCTCCGCCAACACCTCGAAGCCGTCGAGCCCGGGCATCCCGATGTCCAGAATGAGACAGTCGGGGCGGTGGCGGTCGGTGAGTGCGAGCGCCTCGGCGCCATTTGCTGCCTCAGCGATCACACAGAAGCCCTGTCGGGCAGACAGCACGTGTCGAGCCAGCGTCCGGATAGCGGCGCTGTCGTCGGCCAGCACAACTTGGATGACACCGCGGGAGATGTCATTGGCGTCAGGGGAGACGGGTTGCAGAGCGAGCGTCACGCATACCTCTAAGTGATCGAGTTACTACGGAAAGTCAGATAAGGCGAAGAATATCAGTGCCTTTGCGTAATATGTTTGCGTAATCAAAGTATGACACTGAGTGATTGACCCCTCTTCTCCGCTCCCAAGCTGAGGAGGCGACAGAAGGGTGCAGCGGATGAGTTCTGGAACCGGCGAGGCGTTCGGCCTCCTCCCGTGGTGGGAAGTTGAGGCGATAGCAAACGCGATCATCAGCGTAGCCATGTTCACGATCGCAGCGCTGATCTTCGTCCCCCTCGCCCGCACGAACCAGCTCAGAACCAATCGTCTGGCCGTGGCCGCTGCGGCGGTGTTCTTTTTTGCGGCTGTCGGCAGAGCTTTTGCCGCAGCTAGCCCCCTGGTTGCCCTCACGTTGGGAGGCGGCGAAGTAGCCGTTACCGGTCTGGCAACGTGGTGGCGGGCGGGCTGGAACCTGTTGACCGCCATGGTCGCGATCTACTACATCGTGCTGCGCATACGACAGGGCAAGCGGCTTGTCGGCGCGCCGCTCTTCGACGACCTTGTTCACGTCAAACACGTCGAGGAACTCGAGGCGCTTAAGGCGCAGACCGCTGCTCGTGCCGAGGCCGAGGCCGAGCGCGACTCCTCCGCCAAGATGCTGAGGTCGATCATCGACAACAACCAGTCGGCGATCTACGTCAAGGACCTGGACGGCCGGTACCTCATGGTGAACGCGGAGTTCGAGAAGATCTTCGGGGTAGCGGAGGAGGGCGTACTGGGGCTCCGGGACGAGGTGCTCGACCCAGAGCTCGCGCCGGTGTGGCGGGCGGCCGACTTCAAGGCTCGGGACGGGGGATACCAGCTGGAGGAGGTGGTGGACAGCCCGGACGGGCGGCTCTACTTCAGCTCGGCGAAGTTCCCGCTTCACGACGCTGAAGGGGTGGTCTATGCGACGTGTGGAGTGTCTTTGGACGTGACGGAACAGAAGAAGGCAGTCTTCGCCATCGCTCAAGCACGAGATGAGGCTCTGTTAGCGGCTGCTGCCAAGTCGACATTCCTGGCCACGATGAGTCATGAGATCCGTACGCCGATGAACGCGGTGATCGGGATGACGGACCTCCTGCTCGACACCGACATGGATGAAGAACAGCAGGAGTTCCTCAACACGGTGCGATCGAGCGGTGACGCGCTGTTGGCGGTCATCAACGACGTTCTGGACTTCTCCAAGATTGAGTCGGGAGCGCTGGACCTGGAGTCGAAGCCGTTCGACCTCTGCGACGTGGTTGAGAACTGTCTGGATCAGGTGGTGGTGCCTGCGACGGCGAAGGGAGTTGAGCTCGTCTACCACGTAGAGAAAGACTTCCCTCAACGTGTGACCGGGGACGTTGTCCGGGTGCGGCAAATCTTGATCAACTTGCTCTCCAACGCGGTGAAGTTCACCGACCACGGTGAGGTGCTGGTCGAAGTCAGCGCAGCGACGACCACCGATTCCCGTATCCAGGTCACGATGGCAGTTACCGACACAGGGATCGGAATCGCCGAAGAGGCGCTCGACCGGTTGTTTGAGTCGTTCAGCCAAGTTGACGCGGGCACGACCCGTCTCTATGGAGGAACCGGGCTGGGGTTGGTGATAAGTAGGCGTCTGGCCGAGGCGATGCACGGTGGCGTGAACGTCATCAGCACCGTCGGGAGTGGGTCGACATTCACAGCCACGGTCGTACTCGATCCATGCCCAGATGCTCCGTCCGAGCCGGTCGAAGCGGCAACGCTGGCCGGTAGATCAGCCCTCCTCGTCGACGACAATCCCACAAACCTGCGGATCCTGGACTACCAACTCACGAGCATGGGCATCACCTGTACGACGGCACTGAGCGCTGCCGCGGCTTTGTCACTGGTGTCCGACGGTCTGCGCTGCGACGTCGCTGTTCTCGACATGCACATGCCGCAAATGGACGGCGCCGACTTGGCAGCGGCGTTAGCGCTGATACCCGACTGGACCGCCCCACTTGTTCTCCTGACCAGCTTGGGAGAGCGACCCGCCAACGCGGAGTCGCTTGCCGCCTTCATCACAAAGCCGGTCAAGCGAGCCGTCCTACGAGACGTGCTCGCATCAGTACTGACGGGCCGCGCCTCCAGTCAGCGGCTCGTACCAGCCGGCGCGGAGGCAAGCGTCCCAGATGAGTCCCAGCCGTTGCGGGTGCTGCTCGTCGAGGACAATGTCATCAACCAGCGGGTCACCCAGCTGATCCTCGCCAAGATCGGCCAACCCATCGATATCGTCGGAGACGGACAGAAAGCCGTCGACGCAGTCCAGACTCGGGCCTACGACGTCATCCTCATGGACCTTCAAATGCCGGTAATGGACGGTCTGGAGGCCACCCGCCGCATCCGAGCCACCGCGCTTGAGCATCAGCCGCACATCGTGGCGATGACCGCCGACGCGCAGATCGAAGACCGCCAAGCCTGCACTGTCGCCGGGATGGACGGCTATCTCGCCAAACCAGTCCGGGCCCGCGAATTGCGCGAGTACCTCATTGAGGTTGGCTCTACCATCGCCGATGCCAACCGCCGCGACACAGACACGTCCGCAACCGTCGGGCAGCTTGTCTCTCCAGCCCCGTCGACGGTCACTGAGCCCCCGGCACCGCTCGTCGACGATCCTCCGGCGGACCCCGTCGCGTCGGCGATTGACATGGACGACTTCGACGAACTGATGACCCAGTTCGACGATCCGGACGGCGAGATTCGCAACGAGCTCATCGGCAGCTATCTCGCAGACGGCGACTTCCACGTCGGCCGGCTCGTCACCGCCGCCAGTGAGGGAGACGCAATCACGGCTGCCGCCATCGCCCATGCCATGCGTACAACCAGCGCCCTTCTAGGCGCGGCCGCACTGGCCGACCTACTGCACCAAACAGAGACTTCGGCTCGCGATACTTCCGACGACCTGCGGCCGCTCGCGCTCCTCGTCGACACCGAGTACGCCAGGGTCAGTGAGTCCCTTCTTCAGCTGGCATCCCCTTCATAAGCACCTCGTCTCCAGGATCCTGTCCCTGCGACCGCGTTCGACACGTCGCCACGTCGCCATGGAGCCCGGTCATGAGGGTCAGCACTGCCGCAAGTGCACGGAGCACTTTGAAAGTGACAACTCGGACTG
>JACCSH010000245.1 GCA_013813125.1 Nocardioidaceae bacterium
CGGGACACCGCCAGCCAGCCGTAAGGAGCCCGGGCGACAGAGACGGCCATGGTGAACACTCACGCTCCCGTAGGATGGACGACATGCCCGCATCCGCCCCGACCCAGCTACGGCTGCTCGACTCATATGGCCGGGTGGGCACTGACCTGCGAGTTTCACTGACCGACCGGTGCAACCTGCGCTGCTCGTACTGCATGCCGGCCGAGGGGCTGGACTGGCTGCCGACACCGGAGGTGCTCACCGACGACGAGGTGGTTCGACTTCTCACCATCGCCGTCGAGCGCCTCGGCGTCGAGCAGGTCCGCTTCACCGGCGGAGAGCCGCTCATCCGGCGTGGCTTTCCCGGCATCGTGGCTCGCACCGCCGCGCTGTCCCCGCGGCCCCGCATCGCTGTCACCACCAACGGACTCGGCCTGGACAAGGTCGCACCGGCGCTCGCTGCGGCCGGTCTCGACCGGGTCAACGTGAGCCTCGACACCGTACGAGCCGACACCTTCGCCGCGATAACTCGGCGGAATCGGCTCGCTGACGTCGTCAAAGGTCTCGAGGCGGCGAAGGCCGCCGGCCTGGCTCCGGTCAAGGTCAACGCCGTACTGCTACGGGGTCACAACGAGGACCAGGCGCCGGAACTTCTGCAGTGGTGCCTCGAACGGGGCTTCGAGCTGCGGTTCATCGAGCAGATGCCGCTAGACGCCCAACACGGCTGGAGCCGGGAGGCCATGATCACCGCCGACGAGATCTTGGCGTCGCTCAAGCTGGTCTTCGACCTCACCCCGCATCCGGACGAGCGCGGCAGTGCACCGGCGGAGCTGTTCTTGGTCAATGGAGGGCCTGCGACTGTTGGTGTCATCGGGTCCGTGACCCGCCCGTTCTGTGGTGACTGCGATCGGGTCCGGCTCACTGCCGACGGGCAGATCCGCAACTGCCTGTTCGCTCGCGAGGAGTCAGACCTGCGGACGGCGCTTCGCGGTGGTGCCGACAACGACGAGATAGCCGACCGCTGGCGGGCGGCGATGTGGACCAAGCGTCCTGGCCACGGGATCGACGACCCCTCGTTCCTGCAGCCTTCCCGCCCGATGAGCGCCATCGGAGGCTGAGCGGCTCTAGACCGGCTGGGTCTCTCGCATGAAGTTTCGCGCCGCCAAGAACTGGGTCAAGCTCTGTTCGTGGTCGGCGCATGCCAGCCAGGTTTTGCGGCGCTCTGGCGGATGAATCTTCGGGTTGTTCCACAGCAAAGCCATCGTGGCTCGTTGCGTGCAGCCCTTCGCTGAGCACGTCGGCGCATCTGGGTCGCTCACGTCGTCGACTCCGCCGTTTCGTTGAACCGTCTCAGGGAAGCGGGTCGGTTGCCGGCTTGGGTGCTTCGATCTGCGGCTTCTGGTCCGCAACGAACGGAACTAAGTCGGTCGTCTGGCGCCGGTCCGTGGCATTGGCGAGCACCACCGCGACATACGGCAACACAATTGCTCCGGCGACGAAGAACCATCGAACCGGTCCGGTCGTGACGATCGCGAGAACGAAACAGAGGGTGCGTATCCCCATCGACAGCAGATAGCGGGTCTGACGCTGGCGGATGTCGACGCTGCGCGCCGGTCGAACGGACGTGATCGCGACGGGGTCGTCCTGCTGGTTCACACAATCTCCTCTCCTCCAGACTACGTCGCCGGCCGACTCAGACCCCGGGTGGGTGGTCTCGAACTGCCGGAGTGCGCAGGACCAGCCATCATGGTGTCCGAGAAGACAAACGTTTCGTCCGAGGAGCTGCCATGTCCAACCGCACCTATCGCGTCACCGAAGTCGTAGGGACGTCTCAAACCGGCGTCGACGACGCGATCAGCAACGCCGTCAAGCGCGCCAGCCGAACACTTCGTCATCTCGACTGGTTCGAGGTGACCCAGATCCGTGGCCAGGTGGTCGACGACTCGGTCGAACACTTCCAGGTCGGCCTCAAGCTCGGCTTCCGGCTCGAAGACGACGAGTGAGCCCCTGTTCGCCTTCTGAGTGCGAAGCTGTCGACCGCGTGACACTTCACCGACGCGGTAGCGTCAAGCGCTGACCCGACTCGACAGCGGGGCGACCCCAACGCGACCCGACAAGGAGAGCACATGAGCAGGTCCGTGCTGGTCACAGGTGGCAACCGCGGCATCGGACGTGCCATCGCACAGGCGTTCGTCGACGCCGGCGACCAAGTGGCGGTGACCTACCGTTCGGGGGAACCTCCGGCAGGATTGCTCGCCGTCAGGTGTGACGTGACCGACCCCGAGGACGTCGAGGCCGCGTTCACCCGGGTCGAGAGCGAGCATGGGCCGGTCGAGGTGCTGGTGGCCAACGCCGGCATTACCCGCGACACCTTGCTGTTGCGTATGTCGGAAGAGGACTGGTCCACCGTCCTCGACACGAACTTGACGGGTTCCTTTCGGGTGGCGAAGCGGGCAGCCAAGGCTATGTTGCGGCTCAAGCGTGGCCGCATCGTCTTGATCTCGTCGGTGGTGGGGCTGCTGGGCTCGGCGGGCCAGGTCAACTACGCCGCGAGCAAGGCGGGTCTCGTTGGCATGGCCCGCTCAATGGCTCGAGAGCTGGGCAGCCGCTCCATCACGACCAATGTCGTGGCACCCGGTTTTGTCGAGACCGACATGACAGCGGACCTGCCCGACGACAAGCGGGCGGACTACGTCAAAGCGATCCCTCTCGGCAGGTTCACCACCAGCGACGAGGTCGCCGGCGTCGTGCGCTGGTTGGCATCGGACGAAGCGGCATACATCACCGGCGCTGTGATACCGGTCGATGGCGGCCTCGGCATGGGTCACTGACTCCTCCTCCAACTCCAAGAAGGGCACACATCCGATGGGAATCCTCCAGGGAAAGCGCATCCTCGTCGCGGGCGTCACGCTCGACACGTCGATCGGTTTCGCGACCGCCAAGGTGGCTCAGGAGCAAGGCGCCACGGTGCTCATCTCCAACTTCGGCCGTGCGCTCAACATCACCAAGCGCATCGCGAGTCGGCTCCCGGTCACTCCACCGGTGCTCGAACTCGACGTCACCGACGACGACCACCTCGCGCGTCTGGCGGACTCGGTTCGCGAGCACGTCGACGGTCTGGACGGAGTCGTGCACTCGATCGCCTACGGAAACCCACGAACAATACTGGGAGGCAACTTCCTCGAGGGGCCGTGGCCTGACGTGGCGCAGGCGGTGCACGTCTCGGCGTACTCACTGGCCTCCCTCACGAAGGCCTGCCTGCCGTTGATGCAACCGGGCGGCAGCATTGTCGGTATGACGTTCGACGCCTCCGTCGCCTGGCCAGGCTATGACTGGATGGGGTTCGCCAAGGGCGCTCTCGAGTCGTGCAACCGCTATCTCGCCCGGGACCTCGGGCCCCAGGGGATTCGCTGCAATCTCGTGAGTGCCGGGGCTCTGAACACCCTCGCCGCCAAGGCCATTCCCGGCTTCGAGCTCTTCGAAGACGAGTGGGTCAAGCGTGCCCCGCTGGGCTGGGACCTCGACGACCTGGAACCGACCGCTCGTACGGTTGTCGCTTTGCTGAGTGACTTCTTCCCGAAGACCACGGGGGAGATCGTCCACGTCGATGGCGGCTACCACGCCATGGGCGCCTGAGTAACCAGCTCAGGAGAGACCCGGGAGATCGCTTTCGGCCTCGGCCGACTCGATGTCTTCGCGGCTGATCCCCAGCAGATACAAGATCGAGTCGAGGTCTGGCACGTTGACCGCTGTATGGGCGGCCTTCTGCACGACCGGCTTGGCATTGAACGCGATCCCGAGCCCGGCTACCTCGAGCATGTCGAGGTCGTTGGCACCGTCGCCGACGGCGACGGTGCGATCCATCGAGATGTTCGAGTCCTTGGCGAACTGCTGGAGAGCCTGCGCTTTGCCGGCGCGGTCGACGACGCGACCAAGGACACGGCCGGTGAGCCGACCATCGACGATCTCCAGCCGGTTGGCTCGGGAATAGTCGATATCCAAGTCCCGAGCCCAGCGGTCGGTGAGCTGGCTGAAGCCGCCACTCACGATGGCGAGACGGTAGCCCAACCGCTTGAGGGTGCGCACCAGCGTGAGCGCTCCCGGCGCAAGCTCCATCGCTGAGTAGACCGCGTCCAAGGCCGTGGCATCCAGCCCCTCGAGCAGTTTGACGCGCTCGCGGACAGCGGACTCGAAATCCAGCTCTCCGCGCATCGTGCGTTCGGTGATTGCCGCCACCTGAGCGCCGACCCCGGCATACGCGGCGAGCATGTCGATCGCCTCCCCACGCACCAGGGTCGAGTCGACGTCGAGGACCAGAAGCCGGCGCCCGTGCCGCACCAAGCCAGCCCGCTGCACCGCCACATCCACACGGTGCCGCACGGCTTCTTCGGCCAGCAGCGCGCGTAGCCGGTGGAAGTCGGCTCCCGAGACGGAGAACTCGATGGCGGTCACCGGAGAGCGCGCCATCCGCACGATGCGGTCGATGTTTGCTCCAGTGTCAGCGATTCTGCCCGTCACCGCGGAGACGGCCGCCGGAGGAAGCGGGCGCCCCAGCACTGTCACATGGGCGCGCCCTTCTCGACGCACTTCGTTGTCGCCCTCGCCCCGAGCAACTTCGACGTCCATGCCAAGATCGGCGGCGGTCAGCTCGACCGCAGCTGCGAGTTTCGCTGCGTCACGGGGAGCGGTGACCAAGATGCCAAGAATCAGTCGGCCCCGGATGACAATCTGTTCCATGTCGAGGACAGACACCGCGAACCGAGCCAAGCTCTCGAAGATGGCGGCCGTAACTCCCGGCCGGTCGTTACCGGTGACGGTGATCAACACGGTTGGCGTTTCGTTCATGGGGAGAACACGCTAGCGACCATCGAGCGATGAGCAGGCGGCCACCAGCGCCGCGCGAGATGCTCGATCCAGGAGGTGGAGCGTCTCGCTTCGCGCGGCCATCTCC
>JACCSH010000247.1 GCA_013813125.1 Nocardioidaceae bacterium
CGCACCTCTGTCGCATCGTCCTTGAAGCGCTTGAGCGAGGTGATGTCGAGGTTGTCCGCCACCACTGCGCCGTCGCGCACCAAGCGCGCCTTGGCGTTGCGGCGCATGACCCCTGACGTGACCAGGCACCCGGCGATATTGCCGATCTTGGACGAGCGGAACACGTCGCGCACCTCGGCGGTGCCGAGCTGGGCCTCCGCGTACTCGGGCTTGAGCATCCCCTTGAGGGCTGCCTCGATCTCGTCGATGGCCTCATAGATCACCGAGTAGTAGCGAATGTCGACGCCTTCGCGGTCGGCGACCTCTGTGGCCTTGCCCTGCGGCCGCACGTTGAAGCCGATCACGACAGCGTCGGACGCGGCAGCGAGCATGACGTTGGTCTCGGTGATCGCACCGACACCGCGGTCGATCACCCGCAAGTTGACGTCGGCGCCCACATCGATCTTGGCGAGGGCGTCCTCGAGCGCCTCGACCGATCCGGACACATCCCCCTTGAGGATGAGCAGCAGCTCCTCGGACTCGCCCTTCTCCATGCTGGACATGAAGTCCTCGAGGGTACGACGGCCGGTGCTCTTGGCGAGCATTGCCACCCGTTCGCGAGCATCACGCTTCTCCGCGATCTGACGCGCCATCCGGTCATCGCTGACGACGAGGAAGTTGTCACCGGCTCCCGGTACTGCAGTGAGGCCGAGCACCATGACGGGTCGGCTCGGCGGCGCTTCGGTGAGGGTCTCACCGTGCTCGTCGAGCATCGCGCGGACGCGTCCGTACGCGGGCCCGGCGACGATCGAGTCGCCGACGCGCAGCGTGCCGCGCTGAACGAGCACAGTCGCGACCGGACCCCGACCACGGTCTAGGTGTCCCTCGATGACGAGACCCTGAGCGTCCTGGGCCGGATTGGCCCGCAGGTCGAGGGCCGCGTCAGCGGTCAAGACCAGCGACTCGAGCAGCTTGTCGATGTTGAGGTTTGACTTTGCGGAGACGTCGACGAACATCGTGTCCCCGCCGTACTCCTCAGGCACCAGCCCGTACTCGGTGAGCTGGCCGCGGACCTTGGTCGGGTCGGCGTCCTCTTTATCGATCTTGTTGACGGCGACCACGGTCGGAACGTCAGCGGCCTTGGCGTGGTTGAGCGCCTCGATCGTCTGCGGCATGACACCGTCGTCGGCTGCCACCACCAAGATGGCGATGTCGGTGGCCTGTGCGCCGCGCATACGCATCGCGGTGAATGCCTCGTGGCCAGGCGTGTCGATGAAGGTGAGACGGCGTTCCTGAGAGTCGACATCGGTGGCGACTTGGTAGGCGCCGATGTGCTGGGTGATGCCACCGGCCTCCTTGGACACCACGTTGGCGTCGCGGATTGCGTCGAGCAACTTGGTCTTTCCGTGGTCCACGTGACCCATGACGGTGACAACCGGCGGACGTACGGCGAGGGACTCCTCGCCGCCTTGATCCTCACCAAACTCGATGTTGAACGAGTCGAGCAGCTCACGGTCCTCGTCTTCTGGCGAGATGACCTCGATGTTGTAGTCGAGCTCCTCGCCGAGGATCCTGAGCGTCTCGTCGTTTACCGACTGGGTAGCTGTGACCATCTCACCGAGGGCAAACAGCACCTGCACCAGCGAAGCCGCGTCGACGCCTGCCTTGTCGGCGAAGTCGGTGAGGGACGCCCCGCGGGACAGCCGGATGGTCTCGCCGTCGCCCTTGCGCACGCGCACACCGCCGACGGCAGGGGCCTGCATCTGCTCGTACTCTTGGCGACGAGCGCGCTTGGACTTGCGGCCACGACGCGATGGGCCACCGGGACGACCGAACGCTCCCTGGGTGGTGCCACGGGTGCTGCGGTTGGTCCCGCCACCGGGGCGGCCGCTCCCGGCAGCGGGTGCGCCGCTCGGAGGTCCGCCACCGAAGCCGGTGCGCTGCCCACCTCGCGCCGGCGCACCCGCACGAGCCGGGCCGCCAACGGAACGTCCTGGGCCTGCGCTTCCTGGGCGAGCGCCACGGCCGGTCTCGGGACCGGCCGACTGCTTGGGCATCATCGCCGGGTTGGGGCGAGGCATACCTGGGACGCCACCTGGGCGGGTCGAACGATCGCCTAGGCCAGTGCGCTCGGGTCGGTCGCCTCGAGCTACTGGTCGCGCCGGATCCTGTGGAGCGCCGGTTGCCGGGCCGGCACCCGGTCCGGGCCGCCGTGCCTGTTGCATCCCTTGGGTCGAGGAGAACGGGTTGTTGCCCGGGCGAGGACCACTTGGCTTTGGCGCCCGGGGGGTTGCTGCGCGAGCCGCAGGAGCAGAGGTCAGCCCTGGTGTCGCGGGAGGCGGTGTCTGCACCGAGGCGGCAGGGGCGTCGCCGGAGGGACCGAACGGCTGAGCCGCGGGAACCGGCTCGACATCGACGGGAGTTTGCGTGCGCGGGCCCGGCCTGGGGGCGAAAGCGGGCACCGGTTCGGGGGCTGGCTGCGTGGCCGGTCCGCCGGAAGCAATCTCGATGGGCACTTCATTGGCGGTCGCTGCCGGGTCCGTTGTCTGTACCGGTTGCGCTGACTGGACCGGAGCCGGCTCGACCGGCGACTTCTTCCCGGCGGCCCTTTCCGCTTTGGCGGCTGCTAGCTCTTTCCACGCCTCGCCGCGTTCTTCGCTCAAACGGCGTACGACGGGCGCCTCAACGGTAGAGGACGCCGACTTGACGAACTCCCCCATCTCTTTGAGTGCATCGAGCACTTGCTTGCTCGGCACTCCGAACTCTTTGGCGAGCTCATGGACTCTGGCCTTTGCCACGTTTCTCCTTCTTGGGCGGTCCTACCCCAAGAAGGGTGCGAACCGTTAGCTGACGGACAAGCTCATCGG
>JACCSH010000257.1 GCA_013813125.1 Nocardioidaceae bacterium
GCCCGAGGAGGCAGACTTGCGAGAGTCCAGACACCCGCTTCCCTCGACGCGGCAAGGGCGAAGTCGATAGCGGCAGCCGACTCCGCGTCTGTGACACTCATGCACCGATGTTCGCAGATCACGGCGGCCATCGCGACCCCGATCGCGACGCATCCCGCTGGCGATCACAGGCCAGCAGTCCCGATAGGTTGGCCAACATGCAGATGCACGTGATCGATCACCCCCTTATCGCCCACAAACTCACCGCCCTGCGCGATGAGCGGACCGACTCGCCAACCTTCCGCAGGCTGACCGAAGAACTTGTGACGTTGCTGGCCTATGAGGCGACTCGCGAGGTGCGCACCGCGCCCGTCCAGGTGACCACTCCGGTGGCGGTCGCCGATGGGGTCAAGCTTGCTTCGCCGAAGCCGTTGATAGTGCCTATCTTGCGCGCCGGTTTGGGGATGCTCGAAGGAATGGTACGGCTCCTGCCCACTGCTGAGGTCGGCTTCCTGGGCATGCTGCGCGACGAGGAGACGCTGTTGGCTTCAACGTATGCCGAGCGGCTGCCCCAAGACCTGTCCGGCCGTCAGTGCTATGTGCTCGACCCCATGCTGGCAACGGGAGGGACCCTCGTGGACGCGATCGGGTTCCTGGTCGACCGTGGCGCTGACTCCATCACCGCTATCTGCCTGCTCGTGGCACCCGAAGGATGCGCCCGGCTGGAGCGGGATCTGGCAGGACTTGACATCCCAGTTTCCGTGGTCACCGCCGCGATGGACGACAAGCTCAACGAGAGGGGCTACATCGTGCCGGGACTAGGAGACGCGGGGGACCGCCTTTACGGCGTCGTATG
Organism: Nocardioidaceae bacterium; assembly: GCA_013813125.1. Classification (GTDB taxonomy): domain Bacteria; phylum Actinomycetota; class Actinomycetes; order Propionibacteriales; family Nocardioidaceae; genus JACCZJ01. The sequence goes on from JACCSH010000257.1 coordinate 836, forward strand.
ACGTGAGCCGCAGTCAGAGGGCCTTGACGGCTGTGAGGAGCTTGCTCATTGTGTCTTTGGCGTCGCCGAACAGAAGTGTGGTTTTGGGGTCGAAGAGCAGTTCGTTCTCGATGCCGGCGAAGCCCGGACGCATCGAGCGCTTCATGAAGATGACCTGTCCCGCCTCGTCGGCGTTGAGTATCGGCATGCCGTAGATGGGGGCCCCAGGTGTGGTCTTGGCCGCCGGGTTAACCACGTCGTTTGCGCCGACCACCAGCACCACGTCGGCATGCTTGAAGTCGCCGTTGATCTCGTCCATCTCCTTGAGCTGCTCGTAGGGCACCTGGGCCTCGGCGAGCAGCACGTTCATGTGTCCGGGCATGCGACCGGCCACAGGATGGATCGCGTAGTCGACCACGATGCCCTTCTCGCCCAGCACGTCGACGAGTTCTCGCAACGTGTGCTGGGCCTGCGCAACGGCGAGGCCATAACCGGGTACGACGATGACGCGGTTGGCGTACCCCAACAAGATCGCGATGTCTTGTGGCCCTGCCGAACGTACTGGCCGATCCGACGCCTCCCCCGCCCCCAGCGTCGAGCCGCCTTTGAGCGCCCCGAACAAGGTGTTGAACAGCGAGCGGCCCATCGCCGTCGCCATCAGCTTGGTGAGCAAGGTGCCGGACGCCCCAACCAACGTGCCGGCGACCAACAAGACCGCGTTGCCCAGGACGTAGCCCCCCGCTGCCACCGCCAGACCTGTGAACGCGTTGAGCAGCGAGATCACGATGGGTACATCAGCCCCACCGACCGGCAGTACGAGCAAGACGCCCAAGGCCAGACCGACGAACGCCAACACAATCCCCCAGCTCAAGTTCGGCTCGAAGACCAGGGTGGCGCTCAGCCCTACGGAGGCCAGGAGGGCCGCACCGAATGCAACGGGCAGCCCGGGGAAGACCACCGGTCGCGTGGTCATCAACTCCTGCAGTTTGGCGAACGTGACCAACGACCCGGAGAAGCTGACCGCGCCAACCAAGATGGTGAAACCCGTCGCCGCCATGTCGAATCTCGCGATGTGGGCCTCGGCGAAGCGGCTCAGTTCGTCGAGCTCGAGCAGCGCCACAAGTGCTGCCGCGCCCCCACCCACACCATTGAACAAGGCCACCAGCTGCGGCATCTGCGTCATCTGCACCCGCCGGGCTCCCACCACACCGACGACGGTGCCCACGACGATCGCGATGAGGATGGGCATCAGGTTGTCGAGGTCTTCGGCGAAGAAGACGATGGCGCACGCCAGCACGGCGCCGAAGGCGCCTACCAGGTTGCCTCTGCGGGCCGTCTTGGGTGATGACAGCCCCTTCAGCGCCAAGATGAAGCAGACGGCCGCAACCAGGTAGGCCAGCTGAGCCCAGGTGGGGGTCATGAACGCGGTTCCTGGGGTTGGCGCGGAGGGCGCCTGACGAACATCTGGAGCATGCGGTCGGTCACCACGAATCCGCCGACCATGTTCACGGTGGCGAGCACGACAGCGACCACCCCCACGGCGACAGCCACTGTCGACTCCGCTGCGCCCGTGACGAGGATCGCACCGAGCAAGATGACGCCGTGGATGGCGTTAGCGCCGGACATGAGGGGCGTGTGCAATGTAGACGACACCTTGGATATCACCTCGATGCCGACGAAGACGCTCAGCACAAAGATCGTCAGCCAGACAACAGGTTCGCTCATGTGCCGTCCTCAAGCAGGTCGCATGTGGGCGCGTGCGTGATCTGGCCGGCATGCGTCACGCAGCAGCCCGCGACGATCTCGTCATCGAAGTCCGGCGCGAATGCGCCTTCTCGCGTCATGAGGGTCACCAGATTGACAAGGTTCTGCGCATACAGCTTGCTGGCGGGTCCCGGCATCTGGCTCGGCACGTTGAAGGCGCCCCAGATCTGCGCGCCGCCAACCTGCACGACACTGCCGGGCACGGCGCCCTCGACGTTCCCGCCGGTCTCTGCCGCGAGGTCGACCACGACAGAGCCCGGCTTCATCTGCGCCACCATCTCAGTGGTGACAAGCAACGGCGCCCGACGCCCCGGCACGGCCGCCGTGGTGATCAAGGCGTCAGCGGCCGCGATGTACGGCGACAAGGCCTCCCGCTGCCGCGCTCCTCTCTCTTCGGTCATCTCACGGGCATAGCCGCCCGTGCCCTCCAGACTCTCAAGGTCAAGCTCGATTGCCGAGGCGCCCATCGAACGGATCTCCTCGGCGGCCGCCGCCCGAACGTCGTACGCCTTGACCACCGCTCCGAGACGCTTGGCTGTTGCGATCGCTTGCAGCCCCGCCACGCCTGCTCCGAGAACGACAACCTGAGCCGGAGTGATAGTGCCGGCAGCGGTCATGTTCAGTGGGAAGAAGCGTCGCAGCCGTTGTGCGGCCACGATGGCGCAGCGGTAGCCGGCGACCAGAGCCTGTGAGCTCAGCGCATCCATCGACTGGGCCCGAGAGATGCGCGGAACGAGCTCCATCGAGAACGAGGTGACCTCGACGTCCCGGCGCTCGATGACGGCGTCTAGCGACTGTGCTGGGGACAGAAAGGACACGGTCGCGGCGCCGGGTGCGAGTCGTCGCAACTGCGGGCTCGTCAACGGCTGGACTGAGAGCACGACAGCAGCATCCGATAGCGCTTCGGTTTCCACGGCGGCGCCCGCAGCAGCGTACTCGTCGTCGTCGTACAGCGCCAGCACGCCGGCACCAGGCTCGACAGCGACCGTGAAGCCGAGTTCGGAGAGCTTGTCTACGAGCTCAGGCACCATCGCCACGCGCGCTTCGCCTTGGCTGGTCTCCCTGACGACTGCAAGCTTCACG
>JACCSH010000263.1 GCA_013813125.1 Nocardioidaceae bacterium
CCGGCGCACACTGACCCAGCGAGGAAGCCCCGGACCATAATCCACAGCAGGAAAGGAGCCCATCAGCTGGCTCTTCACAACTCCGGCCGCCGGTGAGAGGCTGGAACCGGAGAAGGGCCGGACCAGACGCCGACTCCGCTATGGCGGACGCTTCACGCGTTACGCCGCTACTAGCTTGGCGCCCGGCCCTTCGCCATCACAGCAGCCCGAACGACGCCAGATGACCCACACGTGAGGTCGCATACGTCAGCGTGGGCGCCCGGCACCGCGACCCAGCCATCTCCCACCAGCGACCAACAGGACACCACAGCTCCCGGACGCGGAGCCAGCACCCCCTGCCCACAACCACCCTTGACACGACCTATAGCCAGCTAGTGGACGACCTCCGGAAGATCGCGCAGTCGGGGGTCGTCACGGTCGGCGAAGTACTCGGAGTGCTGGGTGGCATCCTCGCCGTCGGGCACGTTCATCGCCCGGAAGATCAACGTGCCAAGGGCGCAGACCACCAGGTTGGCCACGAGAGCGAGGAACCCGGCGTAGACCAGCGTAGTGGTGTCGAAGCCGAGTTTCTCAAGCGGGAACGCAGATCCGCCGAAATGCTCCTTCTTGATCGTGACGGTGCCGTCTGCATTAAAGACCTTCTGCTGGATCTGGTACGTCGCCCAGAACCCGACGACCATGCCGGCCGCCCAGCCTGCGATGAGCCCCCATCGGTGGAACCAGCGCGTGTACAGACCCAGGACCAGCGCAGGGAGAGTCTGCAAGATGATGATGCCGCCGATGAGCTGAAGGTCGATGGAGAACTGCGGGTCGAGGGCAAGGATCGCGACGAGGGCCCCGACCTTGACGACCAGGGAGGCCAGCTTGCTGCTCTGAGCTTCCTGCTTGGGTGTCGCGTCCTTGTTGATGTACTCGACGTAGATGTTGCGGGTCCACAGGTTGGCGGCCGCGATCGACATGATCGCGGCAGGGACCAGGGCTCCGATGCCAATGGCGGCGAACGCTACGCCCGCGAACCAGCTGGGGAACATCTGGTCGAACAGCAGCGGCACGATGGTGTTGCCGTCGCCAGGAATGCCCGCTTCGGGGTCCGCGCCCAGCGGGACGACGCCCGCCTTGATGGCCATGTATCCCAGGAGGGCCAAGAGCCCGAGGATGAAGCTGTATGCCGGCAGGGCAGCCATATTGCGCTTGATGACGTTGCGGTCGCGCGAGGCGAGAACTGCGGTGATCGAATGCGGGTACAGGAACAGCGCGAGTGCCGACCCGAGCGCCAGCGTCGCGTACTGAAGCTGCGACGGGCCGGCGAGCAAAACGCCGTCCCCGGGGTTCGGCGACGCGGCGAACTTCTCCTCGGCGGCGCCGAAGATCTCACTCCATCCGCCCAGTTTGTAGGGGATGACGATGACGGCGATGAGAATGACGACATAGATGAGCACGTCTTTGACGAAGGCGATCAGCGCCGGTGCTCTCAGCCCGGAGTTGTAGGTGTAGGCGGCGAGGATCGCGAATGCCACGATGATCGGCACGTGGCCGGTCACCCCCATGGCCTTGAGTACCGCCTCGATGCCAACCAGTTGCAAGGCGATGTAGGGCATCGTTGCCACGATCCCGGTGATGGCGACGAGGAGGGCGAGCGTCGACGAGCCGTGGCGCGCACGGACGAAGTCCGCGGGCGTGACGAACCCGTGCACGTGGCTGACCGACCAGAGCCGAATCAACACCAAGAAGACGATCGGGTAAACCACAATCGTATACGGCACGGCGAAGAAGCCGATCGCACCGGCGCCGAACACGAGCGCCGGCACTGCGACGAACGTGTACGCCGTGTAGAGATCACCACCGATGAGGAACCAGGTGACCCACGAGCCGAAGTTGCGGCCACCGAGTCCCCATTCATCGAGATGCTCGAGGTCTTCCGCGCGACGCCACCGTGCTGCCAGGAACCCGAGGGCGCTGACCGCGACGAACAAGATGGTGAAGACGGTCATCTGCACACCATTGACGTTGTCGAACACGGCTATTTCCTCGCCATCCGGTAGACGATGATCGTGCTGGTAACACCGATCGCAATGGCCGCGAGCTGATACCAGTAGAAGAACGGGATGCCGAACAGATCCGGGTACTCCCGGTTGTAGAGCGGCGGGATCAACGTGGCGAGCAGCGGAAGCAGAAGGAGCCAGTTCCAGGGGCTTCGATCTGAGCGCTCCTCTCGCCGGGTCCCTTCAGGTAGCTCATGTGCCATGCGACAACCTCCAGCTCGGCCTGTGCAATGACCGTGGCTCTGGCTGAGTTGCTACCTCGGCTGAGCCAGCAGCTAACGGGGCAGCATGCTACTCGATCTTGGAGCAGAGACCTTGTTCAGAGGTTGCCGCGGGCTTCCTGCTCTCGCTCGATCGCCTGAAAGAGTGCCTTGAAGTTCCCCTTGCCGAAGCCCAGCGAGCCGTGCCGCTCGATGAACTCATAGAACACTGTGGGCCGGTCTCCCATCGGCTTCGTGAAGATCTGGAGCAGGTAACCGTCCTCGTCGCGGTCGACGAGGATGCCGCGCGCTTTGAGCTACTCGATCGGCACCCGAACCTTGCCGATGCGCTCACGCAGTTTGGGATCGTCGTAGTACGAGTTCGGCGTGGTGAGGAACTGCACGCCATTTGCCCGTAGCTGGTCGACGGTGCGCAGGAGGTCCCCGGTAGCCAAGGCGATGTGCTGACAACCGGCGCCGCCGTAGAACTCCAGATACTCGTCGATCTGCGACTTCCTCTTGGCGACCGCCGGTTCGTTGAGCGGGAACTTCACCCGGTGGTTGCCGTTGGAGACCACCTTTGACATCAGCGCTGAGTAGTCCGTAGCGATGTCGCCACCGATGAACTCGGCCATGTTCACGAAACCCAGCACGCGATTGTAGAAAGCCACCCACTCGTCCATGCGGCCGAGCTCAACGTTGCCGACGCAGTGGTCGACTGCCTGAAAAAGACGCTTGGGATGGCCAGCTGGCCTGCTCACCCAGGTCTGAGCGGCTTGGAAGCCAGGCAGGTACGGACCCGAGTACTTCGAGCGGTCGACGAGACTGTGCCGCGTCTCCCCGTACGTCGCAATGGCCGCCAACCGCACAATGCCGTTGTCATCGCTCACATCATGCGGCTCATCGAGGATGGTGGCCCCCATCTTGCGCGCGTGGGCGATGCACTTGTCGACATCGGGCACCTCGAGGGCGAGGTCGACAACTCCGTCGCCGTGGCGTCGATGATGGTCGAAAAGCGGGCTGTCTGGGCTCACCCCTCCTTTGAAGACAAACCGGGCTGACCCCGACTTGAGCACGAACGCCTTGTGATCGCGGACACCGGTCTCCGGGCCGGCGTAGGCGACCAGGTCCATGCCGAGTGCTAGCTGATAGAACTGCGCGGCCTGGGTGGCATTGCCCACCACGAAGACCACGGCGTCCATCGCTGTCACGGGAAAGGGGTCGTTGGACTCGTCGTAGTCAACAAGGCCCACCAGCTGCTTGAGCTGCTCGAGGGTCAGATCGGCCGACTGCTCTTGCGGTGTCAACGTCTGTCTCATCAAGCCAGGCTGCTCGCTGACCGGCAGGATGTGCAACACTTCGCAGAATGAGTGAGCACTCTGTACGACGTTTCCACCGTATCTGGCTGAGCATCATGCACTTTGACCGTGGTAGCCGCGCAGCAGGGTCCACACCCCCGGAACAACCATGAAGATCGACAGCCTCGATGCCCGGCTGCTGGCACTGTTTGCGGCAGAACCTCGCATCGGAGTGCTGGAAGCCTCCCGTCGGCTCGGGGTGGCCCGGGGCACCGTCCAGGCCAGAATGGACCGCTTGGAGCGCGGTGGCGTTGTACGTGGGTGGGGGCCAGAGATCGACCCTGCGGCGCTCGGCTACCCGGTCACGGCTTTCGTGACGCTGGAGATCCGTCAGCACGCCGGCCACGACCCAGTCCGAGACCACCTCGGGCTCATTCCCGAGGTGCTCGAGGCCCACACGGTAACGGGTCCGGGCGACCTCTGGTGTCGGGTGGTCGCGCGGTCGAACGCTGATCTACAGCGGGTGCTCGACCTGGTCGTCGCTCATCGCGGTATCGAGCGCTCTGCCACGACGATCAGCCTCTCCCGACAAATCGACCACCGGGTACTGCCGCTTGTGCAGACGACTGCCGAAGGTTGAG
>JACCSH010000272.1 GCA_013813125.1 Nocardioidaceae bacterium
GAACCAGGTCGCCTGCCTTTTCGCGAACTTCCGGGTAGCCAGCACCGTCGCCGCGCGAGCCTCGTCCTCACTGCACTCGCCGGCCAAGAAGCGCAGGATCTGACGGTAGCCGAGCGCGCGGCTGGCCGTCCGTCCCTCACGCAGACCTTGGCGCTCCAGCCGGCGCACCTCGTCGACGAAGCCAGCCCGCCACATCTGATCAACGCGCGCCTCGATGCGTTCGTCGAGCACCGCCCGAGGAACGTCGATGCCGACCTGCACGACAGAATCGAACGCGTAGACGTGCTCGGGAAGACTGGCCCGAAACGGGCCGCCGGTGAGCTCGATCACCTCCAGCGCCCGCACGATCCGTCTCTCGTTGCCCGGCAGTATTGCTGCCGCCGCCGCGGGGTCCAGCCCAAGCAGCCGTGCATGCAGTCTCGCCACGCCTTGCGCACGCAGATCGGCTTCGATTCGATCGCGGACGGTGGGGTCGGTGCCGGGAAACTCGAACTCGTCGAGCACCGCGCGCAGGTAGAGCGCCGAGCCGCCCGTCAGGATCGGGGTTGCCCCGCGGGAACGGCAGTCGCTGATCGCTTCTCGTGCCCATCCTTGGAACTCGGCAACAGTGGCGGGTTGACCGACGTCGAGGACGTCGAGCAGATGGTGCGGGACTCCGCGCCGTTCTGCGAGGGACAGCTTTGCGGTGCCGATATCCATCCCTCGGTAGAGCTGCATGGAGTCACCGTTGACCACCTCGCCCGCAACCGCCAGCGCCAGCTCGACGGCCACGTGACTCTTGCCTGCCGCGGTCGGCCCGACAACGGCCACGACGGGAGGTGAAGGCATGTTCAGCGCACTATCGAGGCGTGCGTTCAGAGTCGAGCCATCTCGAGATCAGGCGGGTGAAGTTCATGCCTGTCTCACGGTTGAGCCAGTTGGTGAAGATTTGGCGGTCAACCGTCTCGCCTTCATGCTCGGCCGCCCACGCCTTAACAATTTCCTCGAATCTGGCGTCGCCCAGCCGTTGCCGGATGCGGTCGAGCATGAGCGCCGGACCCAGGTACACGTTGACGTCACCGAACGACTCGGGGTCGTAGTCACCAGGTGGCCCGGAGGTCAGCCGAGAGGTGAGGTCATATCTGCGCCAGTTCTCGATGCCCAAGGCGTACTGGGTGCGGCTAGTGTCGGTCTCGAACCACTGCTGGCAATACATCGCCCAGCCCTCGTTGAGCCACATGCCCTGCCAGTCGCGTGGGGTCACGCTGTCGCCGAACCACTGGTGAGACACCTCGTGCAAGATGACGGCATCGGGTCGCTCTACCGCCCCAGCGCTGAGGGTGATCATGGTCTGCGTTTCCATGGCGCTCGCGCCGCCGACAACCACGAGTCCCAGGCTGGAGAACGGGTAGTCACCGATGTGCTCCACCGCCCATTCGAACGCGTCGGTGGCGTCACGCTGGAGTGTCGGCAGCAACCCCTCATCCTCAGGCCTGAGCCAGTAGGAGATGTCCATTCCGCTGGGGGTGGCTTGCACATGCTCGGTGTAGGGGCCAATCGCGATCGTCACCAGATAGGACGCCGCCGGCTCGTCTAGGTGCCAGGTGTTCGTGGTGGCATCACCCGAGGTCTCACTGGCCTCCAAAATCCCGTTGAAGACCCCGACCTGGCCGTCGTACGCCGTGATGGCCGTGTCGTAGAGAGCCTTGTCAGAGGGATGGTCGTTGACCGGGTACCAGGTGAACGCGCCGTACGGCTCCTGGAACGTGTAGACCGAACCGTCACCATCCAGGTTCCAGCCCAGTCCCGCGGTCAGGTCCGCTCGCCCGCTAGGCGCAGGGGTGTGTTGGGGCTGGCCGGCATAGGGAATCACCAGACTGTGGACGTCGCCGGCCGCCAGCGGGCCGGTTTCGAAAGTGATGCCGTCGTCAGCCTGGTCGTGCTCGATGGCCTCGCCGTCGAGCACGACCTGACCCGCCTCCAGTGCCCCGGACAGGTCGAGCCGAACGGTGCTCGTCTCCTCGGTCGCTCGGAAGGTCACGGTCGTCTTACCCGTGAGCAGGTCGCCATCCCAGTCGAGCGCCAGCAGGTAGTGGAGCACGTCGACCTCCGGGTTGCTCATCTCCGGGTAATACGGATCTTCCACTGGCTCGGACTCGGCCATCTCCAAGACGTCTGCGTCAGGCACCCCAACCGGTCCAGGTGGAGGTCCCTCGTCAGGAGCGGTCGGTGAGTCAGGCTGGGTCTCGCCGGTCTGGGTTGGTGAGCCGGGCGCCGAGGTCGGCTGCTGCGACACCTGCCCAGTGTCGGCGACCTGCTCGGCAACGCCCGAACAAGCCCCAACGCCGATAAGCAGGGTGAGCACCAGGGCGGCTGCCGGCCGAAGCCGGCAGAGGGCACTGCGCCGACCCAACCCATGGGGCGCGCATGGGCCGGCTGACCCGACGTTGGTCGGCCATGGCGAGCAGCGCCAACCAGCGAGGATTCTTTGCATGAGTAGAGGGTACGTAGGAGCAGGAACAGGCCAAGGTTTCGTCCACACCGGTTCCGTCAGTTGGTTGATCAGCGGGTCGACGAGAGACACCTCGCGTTCACCTTCCTTGCACCATGGGCGACAATGGAAACCCGCATTACGCGCACATCAAGAGAGGTAGTCATGGCATTCATCGACAAGATCAAAGGCAAGGCCGCCGAGGCGGTCGACAAGCACGGTGACAAGATCAGTGGCGGGCTCAGCAAGGCCGGTGAGTTCGCCGACAAGAAGACCAAGGGCAAGTACAGCGACAAGATCGCCGCGAGCAAAGAGAAGGTCGGTGAGCGCTTGAGCAAGCGCAACCAGGGCTCCGACATCACCGGAACCCCGACGGCGACTGACGCCCCCCTCAACCCTGCCGCAGGCGTGGGCACGTCATCGCCGCCCGCTCCTGAGCCCACGGTTCCGACCTCGACTCCGGGCACGGAGCCCACCGGCTCGCCGGCGATTCCCGTGCCGGAACCTTCTTCGGAGCCCGCCTCTGACGACGACTCATCCCAGCCGCCGTCGGCACCTACCTATCCACCGGCACCGTGACGCAGTGGGTGCGGTGGTCCGCCCAGACCACCGCACCCACTGGGCGTTATTTCTGACTCCGCCGACATGAATTTCCGATCCAGCGGGGACATTGCCCCATCCACCGGCATGACCACGCGGTTCCGCGTCGTGCCAGCCGCCTACATAGCTTTGCGGCGCGGCGAGCATGTGCTCCTGCAGCTCCGAGCCAATACCGGTTACATGGACGGCCACTGGGCGATGGCCGCGGCTGGCCACGTGGAGGCGGGCGAGTCCGTCTACGACGCTGCGAAGCGAGAGGCTCGCGAAGAGATCGGTGTTGACATCGCACTCAGCGACCTGATCCCGCTGTGCACGATGCACCGCACTCATGCGGGCCATCGGGAGGTCGACGAGCGAGCCGACTTCTTCTTCTCGTGCAGCCGTTGGTCCGGCGATCCGCGGCTGCTCGAGCCCGACAAGACCGCTGACCTGCGCTGGTTCCGGCTCGACGGTCTCCCTGACCCGGTAGTGCCCCATGAGCTGACCGTTCTGCAAGGTCTCCTGGGTGGCAACCTCCCCGCCGTCGTCACGTTTGGTTTCTAGACCAGCACCGAGGCTTGTCGTCGAGACGGGGGCTGAACCAGCACCAACGCTGCGCGCCGACGCGGGCGGCTGCGGTCAAGAATTCGAGCAGCCCGACGTGGCAGCAGCCAACGCAGAAGGAACGCCGACCGTAGGGAGGCCGAGGGAGACCGCCGTCGGTTTGGTCGCCGTCCGCGCTTCCCACGCATGCCCGGCGCTGGTACGGCGTACCGACAGGACGGGCAGGTCGGACACCAAGTGGTGTGGCGCGGCGTAGGTCACCCGAGCAC
>JACCSH010000287.1 GCA_013813125.1 Nocardioidaceae bacterium
CGCACCCTTCGGCACCTTCCGCACGTAGGCAAGGCGCCCGACGGCCGATGTGTCGGTGTCGAGCCGCATCACCTCTCCCGACCAGCGTCGCGTCTCCTCCGATGCCAAACGGAATACCGACACCGCGCGACCCACCTCCACCCGCGCCCACATCAGAGGCTTGCCGTTCTCGGCGGTGATGAGCTCAGCCAGCTCGTCGGCACGGTCGGAGATTCGGCGGCTGATCTCGAGCAGAGCGTCAGCCCGAACGTGGAGCGGTAGGTTTGCTGCCTCGCTGCTGATCTGGTGGGCATGCTCGACCGCTTGCTCCACAAGCTCGGGGCTGGCCCAAGACGCGAGCCCGACAACGGCGTCGTCGTACGGGCTTCGTACTTCGAAGGTCTCGTCGCCGTCGACGGGCCTGCCCGCCACCATCATCGAAAAGCTGTGCGCCATAGCCCGACGTTAGCGCCATTCGCTAACGCCGGGCTATGGCGCATCTGGCTACTTGACTTCGCTCCGCAGCACTCGATAGGCGCCGACAGCAAGTGGTATGACGACCCACCACACGCTGGTCACCAACAGATGCGCCCAGTCGTCGCCATGCATGGTGCCATCGAACAGCGGTCTCTGAGCCGTGCCCAGGTCGATCCATGGCGCGGCGTCCTTGAGAGATGTGACGATGCCGAAAAGGAACCCGAAGGCGGTCGGGAGCACGAAGGACAAGACGATCGCGGCGGCGCTGTTGAGCAACACCATGCCGAAGGCCAGCCCTCCAAGGACGCTGATGAGCTGGAGAACCGCCACGTTCCGTAGCCCCTCGGCACCGAAACTCCAGCTGCCGTTGCCGTCTTGCAGGCTGCTGCCCAGGCCGTTGCCCAAGGCCGCAAGACCCAGCAGCAGCAGCACAGCGACGATTCCCAGCGCGATGACCGCCACGACCTTCGCCAAAAGGACCCGTTTCCGGTTCGGCTCCAACGTGAAGGACACCAGACCGGTCCGTTGCGACCACTCACTTGTGACCACCAAGATGCCGAGCACTGGGAGGAGGAAGCCCTGCGGCGTGAGGGTGACGTTGACAAAGTTGGTGAACGTCAAATCTCGTGCGTTTGCGAAAAAGAGGAACAGCACCACGGCTGCGAACGTGATCACGCCGATGGCGATCAGCAGCCACATGCCCGCGCGGGTGTCGTACATCTTGCGCAGCTCGACACGCACGAGACGCAGGAACGGAATCGTCGCGATGTCCACTGCGGCTTGGCGGGTCACGGGAGGGTCAGCCACTTGAGTCCTCATGAGGCAACTCTTTCTAGCTCGGATTCAACGCGGGCGTCATCTGCGGTCAGTTCGAGGAACATGTCTTCGAGCCCGGAGCCACCGGTCTTGAGCTCGGTGAGGACCACCCTCCCGGCCAGCGCGGCCATGCCCACCTGCTCGGCCGACGCCTCGACGATCAGCCCGCCGCCCGCGATTGCGGAGTAGGCGAGACCGGTGTCCGTCAAGGCGGTGGCGAGGGATGCCTGGTCGAGACTGCGAACCAGGGTGCCGGCGTCACTGAGCATCGAATCCTTCGAGCCTTGCGCGACGATAGCGCCGCGACCGATGACCACCAGCTCGTCGGCGATCACCTCGATCTCGTGGATCAGATGGGAGGAGAGCAACACGGTGCCGCCGCGCTCGGCGAAGCTCCGCAGGAGTCCACGCATCCAACGGATACCCGCTGGGTCGAGACCGTTGGCCGGCTCATCCAGGATCAACACCTCGGGGTCGCCGAGCAGCGCATGGGCGATACCCAGGCGCTGCCGCATCCCAAGGGAGTAGTTCCCGATCCGGCGCTTGGCCTCGAGGTCGCTGAGGCCGACGACGGCGAGCATCTCGTCGACCCGTGAGTCCGGCAACCCCATCACCATGGCGCCAAGCTTCAGCACCTCGCGTCCGGTGCGACCTGAGTGCTGCGCCGAGGCGTCAAGCAAGACTCCGACGGTGCGGCCGGGGTTCGGGAGTTGGGAGTAGGGCACACCAAGCATCGTCGATGTGCCTGTGGTGGGCGGCGTGAGGCCGACCAGCATGCGCATTGTGGTCGACTTGCCCGCCCCATTCGGTCCGAGGAAGCCGGTGACGGTCCCCGGCTCGACGGTGAACGAGACGCGGTCGACAGCCGTGTACGCGCCGTAGCGCTTGCTGAGTTCTTCGATAACGATCATGGGTCAAGCCTGTTGGATCCGAGGATGCCGGGCATCGGGCTATGGTCTCGACCTGCCGTCTACAAAAGTCGACTCGAGAGCGAACTTCCGGCGGTAGAGGACCGAGCGACGATCTATCTAAAGTGAGGGAGTGAAACCTGCTCCCGATTCTCCGGCGTCGCCGCCACCGTTGACGAAGTGGCAGGTGATCTGGAGAAACCTGGTGGCGGTCGCCTTCGGAGGAGTTGTCTGGGGAACCGTCGCTCTCGAGCAATGGCGCGACATGCGCTGGCTGTTTGTCACAGACATCTCGCTCGGCATTGTCTCGCTGGCTCTCTACCAGTTCCGGCGGCGGTGGCCGCTGGCGGTGGCGCTGATCACCACGCTGTTCGGCGCGGTTTCCGCCAGTTCCGTCGGTGCCGGCAGCCTGGCCTTCATCTCGCTAGCGACCCGTCGCCGACTCACCGAGATCGTTCCGGTCAGCATCTTGTCGGTCGTCACGACGCTCACGTACTACTTCGTCCAGCCGCAGCCGGGTCCGGGCGGCAAGGATCCCTGGTACGTCGGTTTGCTCTTCGGTATCGCCGTCACGGCCATTGCCGTCGCCATCGGCATGTACATTGGCGCCCGTCGCGAGCTGCTCGCGACGCTCGAGGACCGGGCCGAACGGGCGGAGCGGGAGCAAGCGCTCGGCGTGGCCCAGGCGCAGGCGCAGGAGCGCAACCGGATCGCGCGCGAGATGCACGACGTGCTCGCCCACCGGATGTCGCTGGTCGCGATGCATGCCGGCGCATTGGCCTACCGCGACAATCTGACCTCTGACGAGATCCATGAAGCGGCCGAGGTGATCCAGGCGAATTCTCATCGCGCGCTGACCGACCTTCGAGAGATCCTGGGCGTGCTCCGTGACAGCGATGCCGATGACCCGCTGCACCGGCCGCAACCGACGCTGTCCAGCCTCGACGAGCTGATCGAGGATGAGCGGGGCGCTGGCGCCCGCATCTCATTGCACCGCGAGGTCAGTCGCGGCGAGGACCTCCCGGAGTCGATCGGACGGACGGCTTACCGGGTCATTCAGGAGAGCCTGACCAACGCCCGCAAACACAGCCCCGACACCTCAGTCGACGTCACGGTGAAGGGCCAGCCCGGAGCGGGCCTGACGGTCGAGGTCCGCAACCCGCTCCGTGTGGGCACGGACTCCTCCTCCACACCGGGGAGCGGCTTTGGGCTCATCGGGCTCGCTGAGCGAGCCACGCTCGCGCATGGCAGTTTCGAGCAAGGACGCACTGCCGACGGCGAGTTCAGGGTCCGCACCTGGCTACCGTGGCCCTCATGACCACCTCAGCCACCCCGATCAAGGTGGTGATTGTCGATGACGACCCACTCGTACGCGCCGGGCTCGCGATGATCCTGGGTGGTGCCCCCGACATCCAGATAGTCGGTGAGGCCAGCGACGGCATCGACGGGCTCAGAGTGGCACAGCAGCAGCGTCCCGATGTCGTGCTGATAGACATCCGGATGCCGCGGATGGACGGGCTTGACGCCACCAGCCGACTGGGCCAGCTGGCCGTCCCACCAGCGGTCATTGTCTTGACCACGTTCGACGCTGACGAGTATGTGGTGCGAGCGCTCCGCGAAGGTGCTACCGGCTTTCTGCTCAAGGACACAGCCCCGGCTCTGATCGTCGAGGCCGTACGCAAGGTGGCCGACGGCGATCCCATGCTCTCTCCAAGCGTCACCGCCTCGTTGATCCGCCAGATTGCCGATTCATCGGTTTCAGCGTCGGTCGACCGGGCGAAGATTGCCAAGGGTCGTCTGGCCGAGCTCACCGAGCGGGAACTCGAGGTGGCTCTGGGC
>JACCSH010000301.1 GCA_013813125.1 Nocardioidaceae bacterium
TGATGGCCCCGTTGGGGATTGCTGCACCCGCTGTCCGGACTGCCATCTCTCGGATGGTGCGCCAAGATTGGTTGGAACCGGTTCGCCTCCGAAGCGGTGCCGCGTATCGCCTCACGCCGAAGGCGCAACGTCGCCTGACCGAGGCAGCCCAGCGCATCTATCGCAGCGGCCTCGCCCCCTGGGACCACCGCTGGCACCTGCTGGTCGTCGACAGGGCCGTTGACCGGGCTGCACGAGACAGCATCCGAAACGGCCTCACCTATCTGGGATACGCACCTCTGCGCGAGGGAACCTGGATAAGCCCGCGCACCTCTGCCGAGGTCGACGCGCTGGTCGCGGCGGAGGGAGTGGCGACGTACCACTTTCTGGCCGAGCACGAGAGCGACGACGTACGTCTTGCCGCGGCCGCGTGGGACCTCGACGAGATCGGGCGTAGCTACACCAGCTGGCTGAGTGAGGCTCGACTGCTCGTCGCCAACGCCTCTGAGCGCAGCGCGCTGGCCTCGGGAAGCGACACGGAACTGTCCGATCGCGACGCCTTCGTCGTACGCAGCCGGCTCGTGCACGGATGGCGCAAGTTCTTGTTCCGCGACCCTGGGCTTCCTTCGGAGCTACTACCGGACGGCTGGCCAGGTGCTGCCGCCGCGCGGTTCTTCGACGACCAGACAACGCACCTGCTCGCCGGTGCCAGCCGCTATGTTGATGCCTGCCTGCGTCTCGAAGGAGCCCCTGCGTGAGTGACTCGACAAGGAGCGGCCCGCCGGTCCGGTACGAGACCGAGCAGGGGGTCGCAACGATCACGCTGAGCCGACCCGACGAGATGAACAGCCTCAACCGGGCAACGAAAGATGCTCTGCTCGAAGCGGTCCGCCGGGCCGCTGCCGATGACGTTGTCCGGTGCGTGCTGCTCACGGGCAGCGGACGCGCCTTCTGTGTCGGGCAGGATCTGCGCGAACACATCGACAACCTCACGACCAAACGGCTCGAAGACGTCTGGTCGACCGTGGCCGACCACTACACGCCACTCGCACTCACCCTCACCACGATGAGCAAGCCGGTCGTCGCGGCGGTCAACGGCGTCGCGGCCGGGGCGGGGATGTCGATCGCGTTGGCCTGCGACCTGCGCATTGCAGCGGAGTCGGCCGGCTTCAACTCCGCATTCGCCGCCGTCGGACTGTCATGTGACACCGGCTTGTCCTGGACGCTGCCCCGTGTCGTGGGACCGGGAAAGGCGGCTGAACTGTTGATGCTGCCGCGCACGATCACCGCGGATGAGGCGTTGGCGCTGGGGCTGATCTCGCAAGTGGTGCCCGACGACGAACTCGCCTCGCGGTCAGCCGGTGTGGCGAGGAGGCTGGCGGGAGGGCCGACGTTGGCTTATGCCAGCATCAAGAAGGCAGTTCGCTACGCCGCAACCCATTCGATCGATGAAGCACTCGCGTTCGAGGGCCAGCTGATGGCGCTGACCGGGGCATCGGACGACCATCTCAACGCCGTCCAGTCTTTCGTGGCCAAAGCCAAACCCGCATTCCAGGGGCATTGATGGCCGGCACACTGCGGTCAACCAGGAAGCTTCGAGGTGCCGGCGCCTTGGTGGCTTTGTGCGGGCTGCTCATTGTCGCTAGCCCGGCTCGAGAGGCTGCCGTGGGCGACGTCCTAGTCTCCGCCGAGACCGCCACAGCGGCACTGCCGCAGGTCATCGGCGCTCGTCGACAGGTACAGCAGATGATCACCATCAGCTCGCGTCGGTTCGGTTCGACCAGCGGCAACCTCAACGCCTGGCGCCGCGATGCCACCGGCCAGTGGGTCCGGGCCCGAGGGCCCGTGCGAGTCGTTCTCGGCTACAACGGCTGGGTGAAGGCCGCTGATCGCGAGCAGAGCACTGGCACCACCCCGGCGGGACGTTTCCGACTCCCCTACGCGTTCGGCAACTCGTCGGACCCAGGTGCACGGCTCACTTACCGCCATGTCGATCGAAACGACTGGTGGCCTTATGACCCACGCGACCCTGCGACGTACAACATCTATCAGCACCACAAGGCTGACCGAACGCGCTGGCGGGCCGGCTATGCCGAGCACCTGGCTTCCTACGGCGCCGAGTACGCTTACGCGCTCGTCGTGGGCTTCAACCTGCCGAGCGGCGTCCACTACTCGAAGCGACGCGCCCAATGGGTGGCCGAATTGCCTGCCGACACCACCCGAGGTGGTGGAATCTTCTTGCACGTACGAGGCGACGGCCTGACTGCCGGTTGCGTGGCGATGAGCCGCCGTGACATGCGCTGGCTGGTCCGTTGGGTGCGCCCAGACGCTCAACCGCGCCTCGTCATGGGTCCGCGCAGCTACATCGTCACGCTCTAGTCGGCCGGTTCAGTCAGCGGCTCGCCGGTTCAGTCGCCGGTTCAGTCAGCGGTGCGGCGGTGACCGCCGATGGCGCGGAGCATTCCGCGCGGCCCGCGCACGTTAAGGTAGCGCTCACTTGGGTCGTAGCCCAGCTCGACTGTGACGCATGCCCCGTCGTGGCGAGCGTTGAACCACTGCGACAGCGTGCCATGACAGACACCTGAGCAGTTGAACTCCTTGATCGGCAGCGCCATCTCCTCTGCGACGCGACGCGCAAAGGGCCGGTCCTTGGCGCCGTGCACGTCGATGCCGTAAAGCGGGGAGTGGAAACTGAGTACGTAGTCGGGGTCGACCGTGTTCAGGAACCGCCGCACGCTGCGCGTCTCCGGCTCCGACCATGGCCGCGGACCGGCGTAGTAGTAGCCGGTGAGCGGCTTCCACTTGACACCGAAGTTGCGGTTGAGGTCAACCCCGCGGGCGTTCTGGCGCTGACTCCGCAGGACGCCGTCGGGGTTCTGCCGCGGAATGACCCACAGGTGCACATCCTGGATGGCGCGACCGTCGCGCAAAGAGTTGAGGATCACCTCGCCGCCGGTCTCGTTGCCGTGCATGTCGGCGATCGCCACCACCGTCACGTCCGCACTGCGTTCGCCGAGCTCCCAGGCACGGATGGGATGGTCCTTGACCGACTGTCCGATGATGCGCTTGGAGAGCACGGCCGGCCGATCGGGCGCACTCTGGGCGCCTGGCAACCGATTCGTGGCGTCGGCGGATGCTCCAGTCGCAGCGGGAGGCGGACTGAGCTGTGCAGATGCCGCGGCTGTCCCACTCAGAACCGACACGACCACGCTGGTGGTCAAACAAAGATTTCGGACTGTCACCCGAGTCACAACCTTCCGCGTATCCAACAATCTCTCACATGATCGTTGACGAGACCCGCGGCTTGCATTAATGCGTAGGAGGTGGTTGGTCCGACAAAGACGAAGCCGCACCGCTTCAGCTCCTTGCTCAGCGCCTGGGACTCGGGCGTCTGCGTGGGTATGTCGGACTCGGTGGCCGGCGCCGGACGTACGTCGGGTACAAAGGACCAGATCAGCTCCGCCAGGCCACCCTCGATGTCGAGGGCCGCCCCGGCATTGGAGATGGCGGCGTCGATCTTCCTTCGGTTGCGCACGATGCCCGGGTCCGCCAAGAGTCGAGCCCGGTCATCAGCCGCAAAGTCGGCGACAGCGGCAATGTCGAACCTGGCGAATGCCACCCGGAAGTTCTCGCGTTTGCGAAGGATGGTGAGCCATGACAGTCCCGACTGGAAAGCCTCGAGTGTGAGCCGCTCGAAGAGCCCGTTGTCGTCGCGAACGGGGCGACCCCATTCACTGTCGTGGTAGTCGACGTAGTCAGGAGCAGCTCCGGCCCACTTGCACCGGCGCCTACTGTCCACCCGGTCTGGTGCAGCAGCGGTCATGCCGGTGGCAGCGGCCCGTCGTTGCGGTCGATATCGTCGCGGTCGTCGCGGTCGTCGCGCGCCAGCAGATCGGCTCGGTCGCGGTCGTCGCGGTCGCGTTCGTCGCGGTCGTCGCGTGCCAGCAGATCGGCTCGGAGTCGCGACAGGAGCGCGTCGACCTCGTCCATGCGATAGCCCCGCACCGCCGTACTGAAACGGATATCGCGCAGATCGTCAGCCGTCAGCGGTCTACCGACGGGGATGGTGGAGTCCGGTCGGTCGTCGTACACCTCGGCCATCGTCTCCCCACGACTGACGAGGACAACCGACAAGGCACCGATGACCACCACGATCACGACAACCCACACCCACGTCACTGCGATCGACTCACTCAGCCGGATGGGGTTGGACCGGACTCGAGCCGGACCCCGGTTGGTCATCACCGCGCTCATGCCGCGCGGCCAGCATCATGGAGACAGCTTCGTCGACGTCGTCGGTGACGTGCAGCAGATCGAGGTCTTGGTGTCCGACCTTGCCGCCCGCGAGTACGACGTCTCGCACCCAGTCGAGGAGGCCACCCCAGTACTGCGATCCGAGCAGCACGATCGGAAACGATGTCACCTTCTGCGTCTGCACCAGGGTGACCGCCTCGAAGATCTCGTCGAACGTCCCGAAGCCGCCGGGCAAGGCGATGAACCCCTCGGCGTACTTGACGAACATCGTCTTGCGGGCGAAGAAGTACCGGAAGTTGATCCCGATGTCGACCCACTCGTTCAGTCCGGACTCGAATGGCAGCTCGATTCCCAGCCCCACAGAGGCGCCACCGGCTTGGGAGGCTCCCTTGTTGGCGGCCTCCATCGCCCCGGGACCACCACCGGTTATGACCGCGAAACCAGCGGCTACCAGGGTCCGGCCCAGTTCCACGCCCTGCTCGTAGTCGGCGTCACCCGGTCGGCAGCGCGCGGAGCCGAAGACGGAGATCGCCGGCCCCAACTCGGCGAGTGCACCGAAGCCCTCGACGAACTCAGCCTGAATACGCATGACCCGCCACGGGTCGGTGTGGACCCACTCCGAGGCACCTCGCGAGTCGAGCAACCGCTGGTCGGTGGTCGAGGCCGACACCTGGGATCGCCGCATGAGAATGGGTCCCCGATGCCGCTCGATCGGCTTCTCGGGGCGGGCGGTAGCCACCTGCTCGCTT
>JACCSH010000003.1 GCA_013813125.1 Nocardioidaceae bacterium
CGCAAGAACATCGACACCGGCATGGGTCTCGAGCGCGTGGCCTACGTGCTGCAGGGCGTCGACAACATGTACGAGATCGACGTGATGTTCCCCGTGATCGAGAAGGCCGAAGATCTCACGGCCCGCCCGTACGGGGTGAACCACGACGACGACGTGCGGTTCCGGATCGTCGCCGATCACATCCGCAGCTCGATGATGCTGATCGGCGACGGTGTGACACCGGGCAACGAGGGCCGCGGCTACGTGCTCCGACGGCTGCTGCGGCGGGCGGTGCGCTCGATGCGTCTGCTCGGCTACGAGGACCGCGCGCTGCCGGAGCTGCTGCCGGTGAGCCGCGACAAGATGGGCGAGACGTACGCCGACCTGCACCGCGGCTGGGCGCGGATCTCGCAGGTGGCCTACGCCGAGGAGGACGCGTTCCGGCAGACGTTGCGGGCGGGCACCCAGATCTTCGACCTCGCCACTGACGAGGTGAAGCGATTGGGGGGCGACACCGTGAGCGGCGAACGCGCGTTCGCGCTGCACGACACCTACGGCTTCCCGATCGACCTCACCCTCGAGATGGCCGCCGAGCAGGGACTCGTGGTCGACGAGGTCGGCTTTCGCCGGCTGATGACCGAGCAACGGACGCGCGCAAAGGCCGACGCCTTGGCGAAGAAGGGCCAGCATCTCGACGCTCGTGCCTATCGCGAGGTGGCTGACTCGTTGGGCAAGCCGGTCGAGTTCACCGGCTATGACGAGGTGGAATCTGACGGTGCAGTGGTGGGGCTGATCACCGCCACCGGCGCCGTGCGCCAGGTCATCGAGGGCTCCACGTTCGAGCTGGTGCTGGACCGGACCCCGTTCTACGCAGAAGGAGGTGGCCAGCTCGCTGACCAAGGCGTCATCGAGCTCGACAACGGAGCCCGCGTCGAGGTGCTCGACGTCCAGTCACCCACGACAGGTCTCATCGCGCACCACGCCCGGTTGCTTTCCGGTGAGGTCACCGTCGGGCTCCAGGCCCAAGCGCGTGTCGACGTCGAGCGCCGCAAGTCCATCAGCCGGGCTCACACCGCAACGCACATGGTCCACAAGGCGTTTCGTGAGGCCCTGGGCGACACCGCCACGCAGGCAGGGTCGGAGAACGCACCCGGGCGGTTCCGCTTCGACTTCTCCGCCACCGGCGCTGTGCCGGGCTCCATGCTGGCCGACGTCGAGGCCCGGGTCAACGACCTCGTGCTGGCGGACCTCGGCGTCCAGGCCGAGCTCATGACCCAGGAGGAGGCAAGAGATGCGGGTGCCATGGCGCTCTTCGGAGAGAAGTACGGCGACCGGGTGCGCGTCATCTCGGTCGGCGACTGGGCCCGCGAGCTGTGCGGCGGCACCCACGCCGGGCGCTCCGGCCAGCTCGGAGTGATCAAACTGCTGGGTGAGTCATCCATCGGGTCCGGAATACGCCGGGTGGAAGCTCTTGTCGGTGCGGACGCCTACCAGTTCCTCGCCCGCGAGCACGTGCTCGTCGCTCAGCTCACCGAGGTGTTGAAAGTGCGGCCCGAGGAGTTGCCAGAGCGGGTCAACGACCTACTGAAACGACTGCGGGCTGCCGAGAAGGAGATCGACCGGGTCAGGATGCTGTCGCTGCTGTCCCGGGCGGGTGAGCTTGCCACGACCGCCCGCGAGGTGTACGGCGTCCAGTACGTCGGCCACTTCGCAGATGGGGCCAGCGGCGCCGACGTGCGCAAGCTGGCTCTCGACGTACGCAGTCGGATGCCGAGCGACAGACCCGCGGTCGTGTCGGTCATCGGCGCAACCGATGGCAAACCGAGCGTGGTGATCGCCGTCAACGACGCGGCCCGGCAAGCAGGCCTGAGCGCCGGATCGCTCGTAAAGGTTGCTGCCACTGCGCTAGGTGGGAGCGGGGGTGGCAAGGACGACGTCGCCCAAGGAGGCGGGACCCGCAGTGACCAGGCGCCTGCGGCTCTGGCGCAGGTCGAACGTGCCATCGGCGCCGCACTGGCCAGTCGAGCCAGTCGATGAAGGTGCCGCCCGCGCAGGCGAAACCAGCCAGGTGCAGGTGAGCCGTCAGTCGGCCGACTCGCGCGGCAGGGCCGGGCCAGCCGACACCGAGCCCGTCTCCGGGAGCGGCTCCACCGCCGAGACGCCCGGCCCCGCGGGTCAGGCCGCCTTGTGGCTGCGCCCCGGGGTGCGTCTCGGCATCGACCTCGGCGAGGTGCGCATCGGAGTGGCGCAGTGTGACCCGAGCGGTTTGTTGGCCACCCCCGTCGAGACCGTTGCGCGCGGTGGCGGCGACGTCGAGCACATCCTCGATCTGGCCGTGAGCCGCGCGGCGATCGAGATCGTCGTCGGCTGGCCGCGTTCGCTGTCAGGTCGCGAAGGAGCCGCAGCCACCAAGGCGGGCGAGTTCGCGCAGGCATTGTCGACAGCGGCTAAGCGACGAGAAGTGGGAGTGTCGGTGCGGCTGGTGGACGAACGACTGACTACCGTCAGTGCCGAGCGCACCTTGCGTGAACGGGGCAAGAAGGGAGCAGCTCGCCGCGCTGTCATCGACCAGGCGGCGGCTGTGGTGATCTTGCAGCACGCCATCGACGCGGAACGGTTGACGGGGCGACCACCGGGCCAGGAAGTAGGGCGGTCGACATGAGCGACTCTGGCATCGACGACTTGGGATCCACTTCTGTGTCCTCGAAGAAGCATGGCCTCGGCTGTCTGCCGGCACTGGTGGCCCTGGGGTTACTGGTTGCAGCTGGCATCTTCGCCTACGCCAAGAGTTCGGAGTTCATCAAGGACGCACTGCCGAGCTCGAGCCCCGACGACTATGCGGGGACCGGCAAAGGCGCAGTGGTGATCGAGGTCAAGGAGGGCCAGACCGCGACGGACATCGCTGGCACGCTGGTCAAAGCCGACGTGGTCAAGAGTGTCGAGGCATTCACCGAGGCGGCCAGCGAGAACCAGCAGTCGCGCTCGATCCAGGTCGGCTGGTACGAGCTTCGCAAGCAGATGTCGGCGTCAGCAGCCCTCAAGTTGATCCTGGACCCGAAGTCCAGGCAGTCGATAGTCGTCACTGTTCCTGAGGGCCTACGGGTTAACGAGATCTTGGCGCTGATCGTCGAAAAGACGGACTTCAGCCGCCAAGAGGTACAGGCCGCCTCCTCCGACGAGGCGTCCCTGGGGTTGCCGAACTATGCCGAGGGTGGGGTAGAGGGCTATCTCTTCCCCTCGACATACGACGTCACTCCGGACATGAATGCCGCCGACCTGCTGAAATCGATGGTGGACCAGTTCAAGGACCAGGCAAAGACGCTTGGCCTGGAGAGTTCGGCACGTGAGCGCGGAGTGAGTCCGAGCGATCTTGTGATCATCGCCAGCCTGGTGCAGGCTGAGGCGTCCCGCACCGAGGACATGGCCGGTGTGGCGAGCGTGATCTACAACAGGCTGGACGACGGCATGGCGTTGCAGCTCGACTCGACGCTGCACTACGCCGAGAACAGCCGAGGGCAGATCACCGCACCGGAGGATCTGCAGAGGATCGAGTCGCCGTACAACACGTACAAGTACACCGGACTGCCACCCACACCCATCGACTCTCCGGGCGCGGCGGCCCTGGAGGCTGCACTGAAACCTACGGACACTGACTACCGCTACTTTGTGACCGTCAACCTCAAAACCGGGGAGACCAAGTTCGCGGAGGACTACGACGAGCACTTGGGCAACGTCGCGGAGTACAAGGACTACTGCACCACCTCTGATGCCTGCTGACCCGGCGCTGGCTGCTGACGTTGTCGCTGTCCGCGCATGACGCAAGGACAGCGCATCGATTCAGGTGATCGCCGCAGGTGTGCGGTGCTCGGCAGCCCCATTGCCCACTCACTTTCGCCTCTCCTGCACAGGGCCGCGTATCGCCAGCTCGGGCTCGACTGGGAGTACACGGCTGTTGAGATGTCAGCAGAAGCGCTGCCCGAGTTCGTCGCCGGCTTGTCGGCGCAATGGCGAGGACTGTCGCTGACTCGGCCGCTCAAGCGGGCCGTCATCGACCTGTGCGACCGGGTCGAGAGCAGGGGCCGGTTGCTGGGGTCAATCAACACGGTCATCTTCGACGAGGGCCGAAGATCTGGGCACAACACCGACGTGCCTGGACTCGTGCGCGCGCTCGCGGCCAACGGGATCCGCGAGCTCGACTCGGCGGTCATCGTCGGGGCTGGCGCTACTGCGGCATCGGCGATGGCCGCCGCCGCAGAGGTAGGTGCGCATCGTGTGACCGTGTCGGCTCGCTCGGTCGAACGCGCCGCCAGCTTGCTGGCTCTCGCCGAACCACTGCATCTCACCGTGCAGCTAGTCGGTTTTGATGCGCTCGGCGCCCTGCCGCCGGCGGACCTCGTCGTGTCCACGATCCCGGCGGCGGCCCAGTGCTCCATGGCCGGCCTCCTGGTCACTCTCGGCGCTTGCGTGTTCGACGTCGTCTACGACCCCCCGCTGACGCCGATGTTGCTGGCGGCGCGCGACGCAGGTACCCAGGCCATCGGGGGCTTTGACCTCCTCCTCCACCAGGCTGCCCGACAGGTCGAGCTCATGGTCGGGGTGTCCAGCGCACCGCTCGAGGCAATGCGCGAGGCCGGGCTGCAGGCTCTGGCACAACCTCCCGCCGCCACCTCCGCAACGCTCTCCGACGTCGATCAGACCGGGAACATCGTTGACTGCTGATGTAGCTTGGATCGCAGCGTGCGCTGCCTTGACGGCGATGCTTGCGGCATGCGGTCCCTCGGTGATTGCGCGCCTGCCCGAACCGGTGCTCGACGACGACGCCGGAGACAAAGCCCTCTACCGCGATCTCGCGACGAGGCAGAGCCTGCGGTTGGAGCTCGCCACGGCGGGCGCGCTGACCGGTGCAGCAGTTGGTTGGCGGCTAGGGGGCGATCTGCTGGCTGCCGTCTGGGTCTACCTGGGTGCTGTCGGGGTCATTTTGGCCTATGTCGATGCACGGACGCGTCTGCTGCCTACCCGGATCATTGCGCCGTCATACGGGATCGTCATCTTCTTGATACTGGTGTCGGCAGCGGTCGAAAGGGACGCGTCATTGCTGGTACGAGCCGCGTTCGGATGGGCCGTCATGGGCGGGGTCTACCTACTCCTGTGGCTCGTGCACCCACGCGGCCTGGGCTACGGCGATGTGCGCCTGTCGGGACTTCTCGGCATCGGGCTGGCTGGAGCCGGGTGGGGTGCCCTGGCAGCGGGTCTGTATGCGGGCTTCTTGCTCGGAGGTGTTGGTGGCCTGGTCCTGATTGCGCTGCGTCGAACAGGGCAACGGTCGTTCCCGTTCGGGCCCGCCATGCTGGCCGGAGCCCTGGTCGGCGTCGTGTGGGGTGCTCGGCTGGCTTCCTGGTATATCTCGCGTTGACCCGGGAGCGTGACATTCGTCGGCCGGCAGCGTGACAGACTTCGCCCATGCTGCGCTGGCTCACTGCGGGGGAATCGCACGGCCCTGCCCTGACCGCCATCCTGGAGGGTCTGCCGGCGGGCGTCGCCATCAGCACGCCCGACATCGCCTCAGCGCTCGCTCGGCGACGGCTTGGCTACGGACGCGGTGCACGGATGAAGTTCGAGCAGGACGAGGTTTCAATCCTCGGTGGTGTTCGTCACGGGCTGACTCTTGGAGGACCCGTCACGGTGTCGATCGCGAACACCGAGTGGCCCAAGTGGCAGCAGGTGATGTCTCCGGACCCGGTCGACCCGCAGGTACTGGCTGGGCTGGCGCGCAATGCACCCCTCACCAGGCCACGGCCTGGACATGCTGACCTGGCGGGAATGCAGAAGTACGGGTTCGACGAGGCAAGGCCTGTTCTCGAACGCGCGAGCGCCCGCGAGACTGCGGCCCGGGTGGCGCTCGGGGCGGTTGCAGCGGCCTTCCTGCGGCAAGCTACGGGTGTTCAGCTGGTCTCCCACGTCGTGTCGATCGGCAGTGCTTCCGCCCCGGTTGGACTGTTTCCACGGCTCGACCAGGTCGTGCAACTGGACGCTGACCCGGTTCGGTGTCTGGACCCCGACGCCAGTGCGGCGATGGTGGCCGAGATCGACCGGGCCCACAAGTTCGGTGACACGCTCGGCGGGATCGTCGAGGTGCTTGGCTACGGCCTGCCCCCCGGTCTGGGGTCGCACGTGCACTGGGATCGACGACTGGACTCCAGGTTGGCCGCAGCCTTGATGGGAATTCAGGCAATCAAGGGAGTGGAGATCGGTGACGGGTTCGACGTCGCCCGCGGCCCCGGCTCGGCCGCGCACGACGAGATCGAGGTCGGGCCGAAAGGGCTGCGTCGTACGTCCGGGCGGTCCGGGGGAACAGAGGGGGGTATGTCGACTGGCGCGCTGTTGCGAGCGCGAGCCGCCATGAAGCCTATCGCCACCCTTGCGCGCGCTCTGGAAACGGTTGACGTGGCCACCGGCGAAGCTGCGGCGGCGCACCACCAGCGTTCCGACGTCTGTGCCGTGCCCGCAGCGGCCGTCGTTGCGGAGGCCATGGTCGCGTTGGTGCTCGCTGATGCGGCCCTGGAGAAGTTCGGCGGCGACTCAGCCGAGGAGACGCGACGCAACCACGACAGTTACCTGGCCGCCATGAAACCGCGATGAGACCGAAGGTAGTGCTCGTGGGCGCGCCCGGGGCGGGCAAGTCGACGGTGGGCGAACACCTGGCGCAGCGCTGGTCGACACAGTTCCACGACACCGACACGATCATCGAGAAACGGGCCGGCCAGCCGATCTCCGAGATCTTCATCGACGCCGGTGAGCCGGCCTTTCGCGCCCTCGAGGCCGTTGTGGTCGCGGAGGCGCTTGCCTCCTGCGATGGGGTCCTCGCGCTGGGCGGGGGAGCGGTCATGTCAGAGTCGACGCGCGCCCTGCTGGTGGCCCATCGAGTGGTGTTCTTGGACGTCGGTCTGGCTGAGGCAGCGTCTCGAGTCGGGCTCGGAGCCACTCGGCCCCTGTTGCTGGGCAACGTGCGGAGGCAGCTCAAGGCGCTGCTCGACGCACGTCGCCCGTTGTACCGAGAGGTTGCCACGGTCACGGTGGACACCGATGGCCTGTCGGCGCAGGCAGTGGCCGACGAGGTGGAGAGAAGTCTGCATGGCTGAGGACGACCTCGCAGGCCAGGCGCAGCAAAGCGACGTGACGCGCATCCGGGTCGAGGCGGTGGCGCCGTATGACGTCGTCGTGGGCCATCGACTGCTGGGCGAGCTTCCCGCATTGCTGCCGCCCGGGGTACGTCGGATCGCCGTGATCCACCCCCAAGCCTTGTCGGCAAGCGGGCTCGCCATCCGTGCCGACCTCGCCGCCGAGGGGTTCGATGTGCACGCGATCGAGGTCCCGAACGGCGAGGAGTCCAAGACCTCGGAGGTCGCCGCGTTCTGCTGGAAGGCTCTGGGCCAGGTCGGGTTCACCCGATCGGACGCCGTTATTGGCGTGGGGGGCGGGGCAACGACTGATCTGGCTGGCTTCGTCGCCGCCACGTTCCTCCGCGGCCTTGCCGTCGTCCATGTCCCGACCACTTTGTTGGGCATGGTGGACGCGGCGGTCGGAGGCAAGACCGGTATCAACACCGCTGAGGGGAAGAACCTGGTGGGCGCCTTCTACGAGCCTGCGGGGGTGCTGTGTGACCTAGACAGCCTCGAGACCTTGGACCGCCATGAGGTCGTCAGCGGACTGGCCGAAGTGCTCAAGTGCGGCTTCATCAGTGACGCTGAGATTCTCCGCCTGGTCGAATCCGCTCCGGATGCGGCAATCGAGCCGGGCACGGCGGTGAATCGGAGGCTGATCGAACGGGCTATCGCGGTCAAGGCGGCCTACGTGAACCGTGACTTCAGGGAGGCCACATCCAGTGGTGCCTCCGTTGGCCGCGAGGCACTCAACTACGGTCACACGATGGGTCACGCGATCGAGCGGGCCGAGCGTTACCGCTTTCGTCATGGGGCCGCTGTCGCGATCGGGATGGTGTACGTCGCGGAGCTGGCCCGACTGGCAGGACGTCTCGACGAAGTAACTGCTGACCGGCACCGCTCGGTCTTGACCTCTGTGGGATTGCCGACGACCTATGGCGGGGCTGGCTGGCCGCCGCTCTATGAGGCGATGAAGGTCGACAAAAAGACCCGGGCGGATCGGCTGCGGTTCGTCATTCTCGAGCAGGTGGGTCGGCCGGCGATCCTCGAGGCGCCGGATCCGGCGCTGCTCACGGCCGCCTTCGCCGAGATCGTCCGTTAGGCTCGGCGCCGTGCGCGTGCTCGTCCTGAACGGACCCAACCTCGGTCGACTCGGTTCGCGCGAGCCCGAGGTGTACGGATCGTCGTCGTACGGCGACCTGGTCACCCGCTGTCAGCAGTGGGCTCGCGACCTGAGTCTCGACGTCGAGGTGCGGCAGACCGACGACGAAGCGGAGCTTGTTCGCTGGATTCACGAGGCGGCGGACTCCGCCACCCCAGTTGTGCTCAACCCGGCAGCATTCACCCACTACTCGTACGCACTTCGCGATGCATGTGTACAGCTGCGAGCCGTTCTTGTAGAAGTGCACATCACCAACCCGTCAGCGCGAGAGGTGTTTCGCCACACCAGCGTGATCTCGAGCGTAGCGACCGGAACCATCGCCGGGTTCGGACTGAATTCCTACCGATTGGCGCTGCAGGCCGTGGCTGCCGTTGCCGCCGATCAGCCCGGCAACTGACTTCTCCGCCCACCTGCCCCTCCCTGAATTCGTCCGTCCGGTGGCGGTGGGAGCAGGAGCGGTGAGTCGGACGAATCGGCAGGAGGAATGGAGCTAGTGGGGTTGGACGACCGGGCCGCTGGCCGGCTCCGGCTAGTAGACTGCTTCTCGCTCCCGGTCGCTGCCTGAGGGTTTGCCCGGGGCAAGCCGGCACGACGACCACCGCGACTTCGACCTCGGCCGCCAACGACGGGGCGGGTACACCACGACAACAACCCCGCGCGCATACCAGCTACGACGACAACCACGCACCAGGAAGCGAAGACCCGAATCTGATGGCGACGACCAACGACCTCAAGAACGGCATGGTGCTCAACCTCGATGGACAACTCTGGTCCGTCATCTGGTTTCAACACCACAAGCCGGGAAAGGGCGGCGCCGTCGTACGCACGAAGCTGCGGAGCGTCATGTCCGGAAAGGTGGTCGAGAAGACGTTCAACGCTGACGTCAAGGTCGACACTGCCAACGTCGACAAGCGGGCCATGAGCTACCTCTACCACGACGGCGAGTCCTACGTGTTCATGGACACCGAGACCTATGACCAAGTGCCTGTCTCCACACAGACTCTCGGTGACGCGTCACACTTCCTGCTCGAGAACCAAGAAGCAACGGTCGCGATGTATGAAGGAAACCCTCTCTACATCGAGCTGCCGGCTTCGGTCGAACTCCTCATCGACTACACCGAGCCGGGTCTTCAGGGCGACCGCTCCAGTGGCGGTACCAAACGCGCACGTCTGGAAACCGGCTACGACATCAACGTGCCGTTGTTCATCACCACAGGCGAGAAAGTAAAGGTCGACACCCGCGACGGAAGCTACCTCGGCCGCGTGTCGAGCTGATGAGTGCCCGGACCAAGGCCCGCAAGCGTGCGCTCGACATCTTGTTCGAGTCAGACCTCAGAGGGCTCGACAC
>JACCSH010000011.1 GCA_013813125.1 Nocardioidaceae bacterium
CACCGTCGCGGAGCTCCAGCTACTTCTGGACCGGTTCACAGACGAGTACAACCACCGGCGGCCGCACCGGTCCCTCGAGCACCGAACCACTCCGGCCACGATCTACACCACCAGACCCACGGCCACCCCGGGCGACCGCAGCGACGACACCCACGACCGCCTCCGTCGAGACCGGGTCGACAAATCCGGCAAGATCACCCTGCGCCACCAAGGCCAGCTCTACTCCATCGGGATCGGCCGAACCCACACCCGAACCCACGTCATCGTCCTGGTCCAAGACCGCGACATCCGAGTCGTCAACGCCGCCACCGGCGAACTCCTCCGCGAACTCACCCTCGACCCCTCCAAGCGCTACCAGGGCACCGGCCGACCACCCGGCCCCACCCGCTAAACCAAGGACGGCCGAACCCACGACTATTGGGTTCGGCCGTCCAGGATGTCTTGAGACATCACATCGGTCGGGCTGACAGGATTTGAACCTGCGGCCTCGTCGTCCCGAACGACGCGCGCTACCAAACTGCGCCACAGCCCGAAGCGGAGCGAGTCTACCGGAGAGCAGTCCCCCGTTTGCCCGCCAGGCTGGCTGGACAAGACGGTGGTCACATGGTCGGTCTAGCAGGGCTGGTGGTCTGGCGGGGTGTGAGGGTCACCAGTGTCGCCTCGGGGTGGCAACAGAACCGATAGGGCGCGTATGGCGACGTGCCTAGCCCTGCCGAAACATGCAGCCACGCCTCCCGACCCCCGACCTGGTGAGTGCTCAAACCTCGTGATCGTCTGCGGTCCAAGTCGCAGTTCGTGACGAGCGCACCGATGCCAGGGAGCCGGAGCTGGCCACCGTGGGTGTGCCCTGCGAATATCGCGTCGTATCCGTCCGTCGTCAAGGCGTCCAGCACTCTGAGGTAGGGCGCGTGGGTGATGCCCAACCTGACGTCGGCGCTCGCGTCAGCGGGTCCGGCGACGGCGCCTAAATCGTCATACTCCAGATGTGGGTCGTCCACGCCCGCGAAGGTGATGCTGCTTCCGTTGACGGTGAGCGCGCCCAGGCTGTTGTTCAGATCCAGCCAGCCAAGATCCAAGAAGGCTTGTCTCAACTCGCGCCAAGGAAGCGGTGGACCGTGGAAACGCTTCTTGCTCTCCACGGGCAGGAGATATCGCAGCGGGCTCTTGAGCACGGGACCCCAATAGTCGTTCGAGCCGAAGACAAAGACGCCGGGAAGCCCACGCAAGTCGCCGAATGACTCCAGCAGGGGGTGTACGGAGTCTCGGTGCGCGAGGTTGTCGCCCGTGTTGATGACGAGATCAGGCTCGAGGTCAGCCAACTTCTGAACCCACCGGCTCTTCTTGGTCTGCTTGGGTGTGAGGTGGATGTCAGATAGATGGAGAACCTTGAGAGGCGACGCACCCTCAGGCAGGCAGGGGATCTCTATCTTCCGCAACCGGAAGGCCCGCAGCTCATAGCCAGCGCTGTAGGCCAGCGCTGCGCCACCGACACCGGCGGCACCGCCCGCAGCCTTGACGAAGGGATGCATCCGCCAAGGCTGTCACACTGAGTCCATGGCCTCGCTCAAAGACCGACTCCGCGCCGAACTGACCGCTTCGATGAAGGCCCGCGACGAATTGCGCTCGTCAACCCTGCGCCTGGTCCTCACCGCCATCAGCACGGCCGAGGTGGCTGGCAAGCAGGCCAAGGCGCTCACAGATGACGACGTCACCGGCGTCCTGGCGAGTGAAAGCAAGAAGCGCCGAGAGGCCGCTAGCGCCTTCGCGGATGCCGACAGAGCCGAGCTGGCTGCCAAGGAGCGCGCGGAGGCGGCCATCATCGCGGAGTTCCTGCCAGAGCCGCTCACTGACGCCGAGATTGGTCAGCTCGTGGCTACGACGATCGCCGAGCTGGGGGTTGCAGGAGACGGTCCCCGGGCGATGGGGCGTGTTATGGGAGCCATCACGCCTCAGGTCAAGGGCCGCGCCGACGGTGGGACGGTGTCAGCAGAGGTACGTCGGCAGCTTGGCTGACGCCCGCCAGTCCACCCCTAGCCGCGGCCGGGCCCGCCACCGTTGCCCGGACCCCCACCGTTGCCCGGACCCCCAGGGTTGCCCGGACCCCCAGGGTTGCCCGGACCCCCAGG
>JACCSH010000060.1 GCA_013813125.1 Nocardioidaceae bacterium
CCCTCGTACGCTCGAGCAGCTCGGCCTTCTCCTGGCCGCGGGCCTGCGCAACCTGCCTGCCGAGCGTCTTCTGCTCGCTGCGCGCCTGCTCAAAGGCGGCGATCGCCGACCGGCGTGCCTCGTCCGCAGACAGGATCTCGTCGATGAGCTCGGGGGCGGCGCCCCTGCGGCGTTGGGCTTCGCGAGCGTTCTCGGGGTCTTGTCGCAGCATTCGCAGGTCGATCACTCGCTCAGCCTAACGAGCCGAGCCGCGAGGCATGCACCGGCTTTGAGCGGTGCAGCCGCTAGATTCTGGTGTCCAGGGTCGCCACCGTCTGGGTTGCGAGCGGCCAGACAGTGCTGCGGGGGCGGGAGTTAGAGACGGTTGGTGATCGATATCTTGGCTAGGCGCCGCCAGGCGCTTGTCACGGCTTCCCTGGCAGTGCTGTTAGTCGGAATCACAACCCTCGTTGTAATCGACTTCGAACCGTTGCTGTCGGTTGACGCCGACATGGTGCGAGCACTGAATGGGTCGGTGGAGGGCACCCCATGGTTGTCCTTCTTTCGGTTTGTGGCCGTGGTCAGTGGCGAGATGACGGTCACGCTCCTGCTCGTCAGTCTGGTCGGCGCCTACGCCCTGCGCCGACTGTGGCGAACGGCCCTGTGGATCGCCACAGTCGGGGCTCTCAACGCCGTTGCCTGGCCGCTGGCCAAGATCCTTGTCCACCGCCCACGGCCCGATGTCCTCGAGCAGATCCACGGCTATTCCTTTCCCTCGGGACACGCGGCTGGAATAGCCGGCGCCATGGGAGTGCTTGTCGTGCTCACGTTGCAGAGCGCGTTGCGACTCCACCTGCGCTGGGGGCTGGCCGGGCTCTGGCTGGCGATTGCTCTGCTCGTGGGTCTCGATCGTGTGTTTGTCGGTGCGCATAACCCCAGTGACGTGGTCGCCGGATGGCTGCTCGGCGGCCTCATCGTCTACGCGACCGCAGCGGCGTTCGGAACGTCTCGTCCTTCACTCGATCAGATAGACAGACCCGCGCAGGCAGGTGCGCCTGAGGAACTCCGCGTGCTGGCGGTCATTTTGAACCCCATCAAGATCGCGGATGCGGAAGCCTTCAAGCTGCGCTTCACCCGCGCCGCACGAGCCGCAGGCTGGGATGAGCCCCTGTGGTTCGAGACCGCTGTTGACGACGCCGGAGCATCAATGGCGAGAGCCGCAGTGGCGGCCGGATCCGACCTCGTCGTTGCGGCAGGAGGCGACGGCACCGTACGCGTCGTCTGCAGTGAGATGGCTGGCAGCGGAATCCCTGTCGGCATCATCCCTGCCGGCACTGGCAACCTCCTGGCCCGTAACTTGAGCGTTCCATTGCCCCACGACCTCGCGATCGACACCGTGCTGCGCGGCCGCAACCGACTCATCGACGTGGTGCGCATCGAAGGCGACGGGCTCGAGCCGACTCGGTTCGTGGTGATGGCCGGACTCGGGCTCGACGCAGCCATCATGGGCGGAGCGCCAGATGCCCTCAAGGCCTGGTTGGGGTGGCCGGCCTACGTCATCACCGGGTTGCGGCACCTGAGATACCCGGCCGTCCGGGTCGACATCTCGGTCGATGGTGGAGTCCCCGTGCGGCGGCGGGCTCGAACCGTGGTGATCGGCAACGTCGGGAGCCTGCAGGGCGGCATTCCCCTTCTGCCCGACGCCGAGATCGACGACGGCGTGCTCGACGTCGTCGTGGTCGCACCCCGCCGGCTGTCCGGATGGTTTTCGGTGCTGGCACGCGTCGTCGCGCGGCACCGGCGCACTGATGAGCGCCTCGATCGATTCACCGGTACGTCGGTCAGGATCACCGCTGCACTTGCCACGCCGCGTCAGCTCGACGGTGACACCGTCGGGCCGGGAACCGAGCTCTTCGCGCAGATCGAGCCGAGCGCCCTTCTGGTTCGGGTCCCCCGCTAGGGCCCCAGCCCGCCGAGGGGCCGAGGTGGCACAGCTGACGACGCTCTAGCGGTCTGAGGCGCGGATGGGTCGCAATGCCTGGCCGACACGCTGCTCGCGGCTCGCCACCTCAGGTTGTCGCGCCCCTAGGCTCGATCCGTGCCCCTTGACGCCACGATTCACAGCTGGTTGACCGTTGCAGCGCTGATACTCTCGGGACTGGCGTTGCTCGTCGCACTCGGATCGTGGCGCCGAGCCCGCTACTCGGGAAGAACAACCACTCCCAGCCGGAGCAAGCCGCCCAGACCAACGAAGACTGGCAACCTCACATCAGAGCAGATGGCGGCCGAGCTTGAAACCTTGCGCTCCGAGGTGGGCACGTCTCTGCGGCACCTCGCCGTGGTGAGATATGACGCGTTCGGCGATATGGGCGGCCATCTGTCCTGGTCGGTCGCGCTACTCGACGACGCAGGCGATGGCGTCGTGCTCACCTCCATCCATGGCCGCAGCGACTCACGTACGTACGCCAAGAACATCGCCGGATGGACCGCCAACCAACAGCTCTCCCCCGAGGAGCAAGAAGCCATCCGGTTCGCCCGCACCTCCTGACGGCTTCGTCACGGCGCCCGAGCCCTAATCGCCTCGCCTGATTGCGCTTATCACGTGCCTGCAGCCTCGACTGACGAGCCGCCGCGGACCCTACGCGTTGCGGAGGCTCGTGAGCCACCTCTGGGCGGCGGTGAAGTCTGAGTCTGACGTGCCCTGTCCGACCGGTGTCACCTTGCCGTCCGCTCGTGGATAGGAGCCGAGGAATCGAACGTCGGCGCACGTGCGGCGCAGCCCCATCAGCGCCTCGCCCATCCGCTGGTCGGCGACGTGCCCGACGGCGTCGATGAAGAAGCAGTACTCGCCCAGGGCGGTCCCGGTCGGACGCGACTCGATCCGGGTGAGATCGACGCCGCGGGCTGCGAACTGTTCCAGCATCTCCAGCAGCGCGCCTGGGTGGTTGTCGCGAATGAACACGACCAGCGAGGTCTTGTCGGAACCCGTTGGCGGCTGCGGCGCGGCCGGCCGAGACACCAGCACGAAACGGGTGACCGCGTCCGTGCGATCGGCGATGTTGCTGGCGAGGGTTGC
Organism: Nocardioidaceae bacterium; assembly: GCA_013813125.1. Taxonomy (GTDB): domain Bacteria; phylum Actinomycetota; class Actinomycetes; order Propionibacteriales; family Nocardioidaceae; genus JACCZJ01. Next base: position 3,056 of record JACCSH010000060.1, read on the forward strand.
CAGTCGGTACGTCGTTGCGGCGATCGGCGCAGCTACAGCACCGTCGTAGGGCGAGTCTTGGACAGCCACGATTGCCGCGGCCTGGGCAGTCGAGGACTCGAGTATCACCTCGGCGTCGGGCAGGTGGGTGGCGAGCCAACGACGGCATTGCGCCTCGGCGTGCGGATGGGTGGCCACCCGCCTGATGTCGACCGGGGCGGTCCCTGGCTTGGCCAACAAGGAGAACTGCACCTCCACGTGAATCTCACGGGTGATGATCAGCGGATCACCACTGGAAAGCTCGTCGAGAGTGACAGCGACGGCGCCCTCGACGGAGTTCTCGATCGGCACGACGGCGCCGTCGGCCTCTCCGCTTCGCACCGCGTCGAGCGCCGCGCCCACCGACCCAAGCGGCTGAAGCTCGGCGTTCCTGGCCGCTGGCAGCGAACGCAGAGCGGCCTCGGTGAACGTCCCTTGAGGGCCGAGGTAGGCGTAGCGTGCGGGTGGAACTCCAGGCATGACGTCCAGCCTAGAGAGGCTAGCCTCGGCATCATGACCGACTCTCCCCAGCGGAACGAGGCCACGGAGGTCCCCAGCACTCTCGATCTCGGCTATGCCCGCCTCGACCTCGACCGTGCGCGGCGCACTGGAGACGCAGAGGTCATCTATGGGGCCGGCAAGTCGCCGGAAGTCGTGGTCGAGCTGCTGCGCTCGCTGCACGAGGCGCATCCCGACAAGGTGGTGCTCGCGACCAGGTTGAGCGACGAGACCCGCCACCTGGTACGGCAGTCGATCTCTGCCGCCCGTATCGACGAGGTCGCCCGGACAGCCACGGTCGGCGAGATGCCGACGCCTCGAGGGCGGGTGACCATCGTCTCTGCGGGCACGTCAGATGCGCCGGTCGTCCGCGAGGCGCTCGTGACCACCTCGGTCTTCGGCGCGTCCGTCGATGTGATCAACGACGTCGGCGTGGCGGGCTTGCACCGGGTTCTCGGGGTCCGCGATCGCCTGTCAACGGCCGACTGCCTCATCGTGGTGGCCGGCATGGAGGGCGCGTTGCCGTCGGTTGTGGGGGGGCTGACGGGAGTCCCCCTCGTCGCGGTGCCGACGAGCGTCGGCTACGGCGCGTCCTTCGGGGGGATCGCCGCTCTGCTGGCCATGCTCAATTCCTGTGCACCCGGCGTGACTGTGGTCAATATCGACAACGGGTTCGGCGCTGGGGTCTTTGCGGCTCGAGTGGCTCGGCGTGCCGCGCCCCGCGCCGTCGAAGCTGCTCGACCTACCGAGTCGATGCCCTCCGTCCAGGCACCCCGGTCATGATCGGGTGGATCGACGCATCCGTAGGCGCCAGCGGAGACATGCTGCTGGCGGCAGCAGTCGACGCCGGCGCTGATCTTGCGGAAGCTGAGCGAGCAATTTCCGCAGTAGCCCCACAGTCGGTGGCCACAAGTAGCCGGCGTGTCCAGCGAGCCACGTTGACCGCCCTCAAGATCGACGTCGAGACGGCCGAGTCCGATGTTCAGCGAGGCTTGGCGGATTTGTGCTCGCTCATCGAGGCTGCTGACCTCCGTCCGGGGGTAGCGGAGCATGCCGTCGCAGTCTTCACCTTGCTGGCGGAGGCGGAGGCCGCCGTACATGGTACGAGCACCGACGAGGTGCACTTTCACGAAATCGGGGCTCTCGACGCGATCGCCGACATCGTCGGGGTCTGCGCGGCTTTCCTGAGCCTCGGGCTCAGTGCCGTGCATTGCAGCCCGATAGCGGTAGGAGCAGGCTCTGTCACCACGGCTCACGGCAGGCTCAGTGTCCCGACGCCAGCGGTGACACGGCTGCTGTCCGGCATACCGACGTACGCCGGTCCCGCTACCGCCGAACTGTGCACCCCGACCGGCGCCGCCCTGCTGAGTCACTGGGTCTCGCACTGGGGACCGCAACCCCTGATGGTGGTGCAGGAGATCGGCATCGGCGCCGGCACCAAGGACTTCGGCTCCCACGCTAACGTCGTACGCCTGCTCGTCGGACAACCTGCGGCGCCCCCGCCCGCTACGCCACCGCCCGGACCGGGGACGCCGAGAATTCCAGCTGGCGACGACCAACGATCCGACGTTTCTGGAGAGCTGGCGGATGCCCTGGTCTATGAGACCAATGTCGACGACCTGGATCCACGACTGTGGCCGGCAATTCTGAAACGGCTGCTCGACGTTGGAGCCTCAGACGCCTGGCTCACCCCTATCCTGATGAAAAAGGGTCGACCGGCGTACACCCTCTCCGTGCTGGTGCACTCCGACCTGGCCCATCAGGTGCGGGGGATCATCTTCACCGAGACCTCCGCCATCGGCCTGCGCGAGCACCGAGTGACCAAACATGCGCTGGAGCGTGAGTACGTCGTAGTGGATCTCGGTGGTCACAAAGTCTCCGTCAAGATGGCACGTCTGGACGGTGTGGTGGTCAACGCTCAGGCGGAGTACGAGGATGTGCTTGCTGCTGCTGAGGCGCTGGCTCGCCCCGTCAAGGAGGTGCTCGCCGAGGCTACTGGGGCGGCATGGAAACTATGGCGGTGACGCAGGTCGGGGCACCGCGTCGGGTTCCCTGATGCCGAACCCGGCGGAGCGGAACGCATTAGGCTCTCGATCATGGCGAGCAATCTCGGGGCAGACAGCGAGGTCGGTCGACTTCGGACCGTGATGCTGCACCGCCCTGGCCCCGAGCTCAAGCGCTTGACCCCGCGCAACAACGACAGCCTGCTCTTCGATGGCATTCCCTGGGTCAGCCGGGCTCAAGATGAACATGACGCCTTCGCCGAGGCTCTTCGTAGTAGATCGGTCGAAGTGCTCTATCTCATGGACCTGCTGACCGAGGCGCTCGCCGAGGAAGCAGCCAGAGCGCAGGCGATCGCCCAGGTCACAGCCAGCCTGAAACTTGGCGACACCCTACGGGCTTATCTGTCCTCATGGCTCCAAGAACTCAGCCCCGAAGACCTTGCCGCGGCGATCACTGCCGGGGTGCGCAATGACGAGGTGCGTGGCGGCTTCGGACTCGTGACGAGCCTGCTGGCACGCGACGACTTTCTGCTGGACCCGTTGCCGAACCTGCTCTTCACCCGCGACTCGTCGGTGTGGTTGCGCGACGCAGTGGCGATCACCAGCCTGGCAATGCCCGCCCGGACTCGCGAGACACAGTTGACCGAGCTCATCTACACCTTCCATCCGCGCTTCGTGGGGGTCGATCGTGTGCACGGTTGGCGGGCTGAGCATCTCGAAGGAGGTGACGTCCTGCTGTTGGCACCAGGAGTGATCGCGGTCGGAGCCGGTGAGCGCACGACGCCCGCAGGTGTTGAGCGACTGGCGCGGCGCGCCTTCGCCGACAATCTCGCGCACACCGTGCTAGCCGTTCCCATTGCGCAGGAGCGGGCCACCATGCACTTGGACACGGTGTGCACCATGGTCGACGTAGACGCAATCGTGATGTACCCGAAGGTCGCTGACACCTTGAGCGCCCACGCAGTCACCTGTCGGCAGACGAACGACGACGAGGCTCTGATTGAACTCGACGTCTCCGATGCCGAGCCGTTCCTGGTGGCGGCTGCGAAAGCCATGGGAATCGACACCTTGCGCCAGATCGACACCGGCCTCGACCCGGTGACGGCTGAGCGCGAGCAGTGGGACGACGGCAACAACACCTTGGCGATCGCTCCCCGGCTGGCCGTCGC
>JACCSH010000078.1 GCA_013813125.1 Nocardioidaceae bacterium
AGTCGCTGGCCGAGACTGCCGAGAGCTGGTTGGCGGACTTCCATGCCAACGTGCTCACCGCGGTGCTCCTCACCGAAGCGCTCCTGCCCCGCCTCCGCCGCCCGGGCGGACGCATACTCGCGATGAGCTCGATCGCCGGAGTGCGCGGTCCGGGCTCGTACGGCGCCGCCAAGTCAGCTCTGCACGCATGGGTCTTCGGCCTGGCGAGCCAACTCGGCCCCGACGGAATCACCGCGAATGTGATAGCACCCGGTTTCGTGCCTGCCACTGAGTTCTGGGAAGGCCGGTTAAGCAGAGAGATTGTGGAGCCGCGGGTGGCATCGACGCTGGTCAAACGCCCAGGTACGCCGGAGGAGGTGGCCGAGGCGGTCGCCTACCTTGCCTCACCGCTGGCCGGTTTCACTACCGGCCAGATCCTGCAGGTCAACGGTGGTGCAGCGCTCGGCAGAGGTTGATCGCTAGATGTTTGAGCAGGAGCCCCGACGGCTCACGCTTCCCCAGCAGCATCGGCCGTGGAAGCTGCCGCGGCGCAGCTCCTCCTAGGCCTCGAGCACGACCGGGATGATCATCGGGCGGCGGCGGTGCTTCTGGCTGACCCACCGGCCGGTTGTACGCCGAATGACCTGCTGAAGTTGGAAGGGGTCGTCGTTGCCGTCGTTGACTGCCTTCGTCAATGCGTCCTCGATCAACGGGCGAACCGCGTCGAAGACGCTGTCGTCCTCAACGAAGCCACGAGCATGAATCTCCGGGCCTGCCACCAGCTTTCCGGACGCCGAGTCCATCACAACCAGCACCGAGATGAAGCCCTCTTCTCCGAGGATGCGCCGGTCCTTGAGGGAGCTCTCGGTGATATCGCCGACCGACGCCCCGTCGACGAACACGTAGCCACACTCGACCTTTCCACTCACCGCCGCTATCCCGTCAGCCAGGTCCACCACGACGCCGTCCTCGACGAGCACGACCCGTTCGCGCGGCACACCGGTGTCGACGGCGAGCTGGGCGTTGGCGACCAGGTGCCTCATCTCACCGTGAACCGGCATCACGTTGCGAGGCTGCAGGATGTTGTAGCAGTAGAGCAGCTCGCCGGCGCTCGCGTGCCCGGAGACGTGCACCATCGCATTGCCTTTGTGGACGACGTTGGCGCCGAGTTTGGTCAGGCCGTTGATGATGCGGAAGACCGAGTTCTCGTTTCCCGGGATCAGGCTGGAGGCCAGCACCACGGTGTCACCGGGCTCGATGTGGATGCGGTCGTGGTTGCGGTGCGCGATGCGCGCCAACGCCGACAGCGGCTCACCTTGCGAGCCGGTCGAGACGATGACGACCTCGTCCGGGGAGAATCGGTCTAGCTCCCGGAGGTCGACCAGGGTGTCGTTCGGGACAGACAGGTAGCCGAGGTCGCGGGCCACCGTCATGTTCCTGACCATCGACCGGCCGACGTACGCCACCTTGCGGCCCTGGGAGACGGCGGCGTCCATGACCTGTTGCACCCGGTGAACGTGTGAGGCGAAGCACGCGACGATGATGCGCTGCGAGCTTTTGGCGAACACTCGCTCAAGCACCGGACCGATGTCTTGCTCAGACGTCGTAAACCCGGGTACTTCAGCGTTGGTCGAGTCGACCATGAACAGGTCGACGCCCTCCACGCCGAGCCGAGCGAACGCTCGCAGATCGGTGATGCGACCGTCGAGCGGCAGCTGGTCCATCTTGAAGTCGCCGGTGTGCAGGAGCAGCCCAGCCTCGGTTCGTACGGCGACTGCCAAAGCGTCGGGGATGGAGTGGTTGACCGCGATGAACTCCAGGTCGAACGGCCCGAACTGAGACCGGTCGCCCTCAGCCACCTCGTACTTCGGCGCCCTCGTCTGCCGGTGCTCGCGTAGCTTCGCCTCCAGAAGCGCCAACGTCAGCTTCGACCCCACCAGGGGAATGTCCGGCCGCTCGCGCAGCAGGTAGGGCACAGCGCCGATGTGGTCCTCGTGCCCGTGCGTCAAGACCAGTGCCTCGACGTCGGCGAGGCGATCCCGGATGGGTTCGAAGTCGGGCAGGATCAGGTCGACGCCCGGCTGGCTCTCGTCGGGGAAGAGGACCCCGCAGTCGATGATGAGCAGGCGGCCATGGTGCTCGAGTACGGCCATGTTGCGGCCGATCTCACCCAGACCACCCAACGGGATGATGCGTAGTCCGCCCGCCGGGAGCTCAGGTGGCGGTCCCAGTTCGGGGTGGGGATGGCTCATTCGGCGGTGCCCTCCAAGAGGTCTGCAGCGATCAGGTCGCTCTCCAGCTCGGCGACCTGTTCTTCGGTTGCGGGTACGAGCGGCATCCGCACGTGACGGTTCGAAAGGTGACCCTGCAGCTGAAGAGCTGCTTTGACCATGATGGCTCCTTGGGTCCGGGTCATGATGGCGCGCACGACCGGCAGGAGAGAGCGGTCGATCTTGCGCGCGGTTTCAAGATCACCGGCGTCAACAGCCGCGATGATGTCGCCATAGCGCCGCCCGGCGAGGTGTCCGACCACAGAAACCACTCCCACCGCACCGACTGCCAGCCAGGCCAGGTTGAGTGTGTCGTCCCCGCTGTAGATGGCAAGGTCCGTCGATCGCAGCAGCCAGGTGCCGGCGTACAGGTCGCCGCTAGCCTCCTTGACCGCGACGATGTGCTCGTGTTCTGCGGCCCTGGCCAGCGTTTCGGCAGTGATCTTGACGCCTGTCCGGCCGGGTATGTCGTAGAGCATGAGGGGAAGCTCGGTCGTGTCGGCGATGGCTTCGAAGTGGGCCGCGATTCCAGCCTGAGGCGGCTTGCTGTAGTACGGGGTGACCGCGAGCAGGCCGTCGGCGCCTGCAGCCGCTGCGGCGGCGGCCAGATGGATCGAGTGCGCGGTGTCGAAGCTGCCGACGCCCGCGACGATGGTGGCGCGGTCGCCCACGGCTTCCACCACTGCGCGTAGTAGGGCGTCCTGCTCTACGTCGCTCACCGTGGGCGACTCCCCGGTGGTGCCGGAGATCACCAGGCCGTCGTGACCCGATTCGACCAGGTGCTCGGCCAAGCGCGCGGCGGCCGCGAGGTCGACGAGTCCGCCCGCGTCGAAGGGGGTGACCATCGCTGTCAGGACACGCCCGAAGGGTGCAGCGGTCAAAGGGACCATCCGAGCAGATTACCTTTTCCACCCCGCTAGCCACTCGCCGAACCACCGCCGGCCGACTTTCCAAGGATCCGAGTTCCACGTCGCTGGGACGACGCCAGACTCGGATCTATCGGGTAGCTGGCGGGTGCCGATGCAGGCAAGTCAGTGGCGCTTGTCGCCGTTGCCTCCGTCGGTGAGCGGGGATGGCTCCGAGCCAGGCGTCTTGTCCACATCGGTGGGAGGTGGTGGATCGGCACCGAGCGGCTCAGGTTCGGGCTCCCTCGGTTCCCCGGAGCCACCACCGTGCCGTCCGGCAAGCGATGTGATCATCGTGTTTCCCACCGCAGCCGCTGGTACGGCGAACAGGGCGCCGACGATGCCGGCCACGGTCGCGCCGGTCGCGATCGCGAGAATCACCGCCAACGGGTGGACGTCGACGGCGCGGCCCAGAAGGAACGGCTGGAGTACGTGTGACTCGATCTGCTGGACCAGCAGTACGACGCCCGCGACGGCCAGGGCGATGACCGGCCCGTTGGCCACCAAAGCGACGAGCACGGCCAGCGCCCCGGTCACCAAGGCACCGACGATCGGGATAAAGGCGCCGAGGAAGACCAGAACGCCCAGTGGCAGCGCGAGCGGCACTCCCAGCAGCGCCGCACCGACGCCGATCCCGATCCCGTCGATCAGCGCGACGAGCAGCGTGGCCCGCACGTAGTGGCTCAACGTCACCCACCCCGAGCGGGCGGCGTCGTCGATCGGCCGCTGCGCGCGCTCGGGGCCGATTCGCAGCAGCCAGGCCCAGATGCGGTGGCCGGACGAGAGGAAGAAGAACGCCGCAAAGAGCGCGATGAAAAATCCTTCGGCCAGGTGCGTGGCGGTCGTCGCCAGCCCGAGCGCGCCGGACACCAGAGTGGACTGGTTGTCCTTGGCGGCCTTCTCGGCTTTGCTCACGTAACCTGCCAGAGCGTCGGCGTTGATGTTGAGCGGTCCGGTACGCAGCCAGGTGCGTACGTCCTCGAGGCCGGCGGCGGCCTGGTCGCGTAGTTCGGGGAACCCGCTCGCCGCCTGTTGCCCGACCAGGGCGAAGAGGCCGATGACAACGGCCAGGGTGCCGAGCAGTACCGCCAGCGCGGACAACCCACGGGGGATGGCGCGGGCGAGCCGGTCCACCAACGGGTACAGCAGCGCCGCCAGCAGCAGCGCGATGACGAGCGGCACGATGATGTTGGAGAACTCTCGGAAGACCTTGCTCAATCCGTACAGGGCGAGCGCGATCACTCCGAGGCGCCACGTCCATTCAGAAGCCGTTCGCACCCCCGGGCTCACCCAGACAGAAGCCGCAGGCGTTGGAAGGGGCGCGTCGCCGGCCGGGACCGTCGCGTCGAGGTGCGGACTTCTGTCTGAGCTGGTTGCCATGGTGGGCTTTATACCCTTCCCACCCTCACGTTCTC
>JACCSH010000118.1 GCA_013813125.1 Nocardioidaceae bacterium
CCTCGGTTGGCAGGCCCGGGATCTTGGCGTTGGTGTCGGCTGAGGCGGTGACCAAGGTGACGGTCGCGATTCCCAGCCGATGCGATATCGGGTTGGCGCTCACCTCGATGACCTGCATGCGCCCGTACGGGACGACGGTGAGGCGGCGGTAAATGCGACCGTGCCGGATCAGCAGGTCCTCGGCTCGTTCGGCATACCGCCAGGAGCTGACCACACGAGGTACGACGACAAACCACAACACCCCCGCGATCACCTCAATGACCAAGCCAGCCACCACCAACGGCCAAAGCAGGGGTGCGCCGATCAGTTGCAGGCCGACACCGGCAAGCGCCATCGCGAAGCCGACGAGCGCAAGGGCCACTACGGGATAGCGGCGCTCGGTGATGAGTTTCGGAGAAACCGAGCGCCATTCGACCCCGGGTTCCAAGAACAACGGGTCAGCAGGCAGCTCGATCACCCCATCAGCGTAGCGAGGCCGCCCCCGCCGATGGCTGACAAATTGCGGGGTCGCGATTGACAACCATTTTCATCTTAGTTGATAATGATTGTCATGGCAGGGTCTGGAAAAGAGTGGAGACTACGCGCCTCTTTGACGCTCTTGATGTCGCTGAGCGTCGCCTGTAGCAGCACCGACGAGTCGGAGAGCACCACTCCGCAAATGGTGGCGGCTTTCTATCCGTTCGCCTTCGTCGGGGAACGCATCGCAGGGGACCATGCCGTCGTCACGAATCTCACACCGCCGGGGGTTGAGCCACATGATCTCGAACTGACGCCCGGCCAAGTGGTCAAGATCAGTGACGCCGACATAGCGATCTACGAAGCGGGCTTCCAGCCGTCCGTCGACGATGCGATCGAGCAGAACCCTCCTGACAGCACCCTCGAGGTCACCGAGGTGGTTTCCCTGCTGGAGGAGCCACCTTCTGCTGAGAGCCACCCAGACGAGCATGCGGAGGACGACTCCGGGGAATTCAGCTCTGGCGACTCTGCCGACGCCCCCCTCCAGGGCGATCCGCACCTTTGGCAGGATCCGACCCTGCTCATACCTGTCGCTGAGGTACTGGCCGATGAACTCGCGAGTGCAGACCCCGATCATGCATCCGACTTCAAGGCGAACGCCGCAGCGTTGGTCAAGGATCTGCGGGAGTTGGACTCTGACTTCCAGACCGGTCTGGCCTCGTGCGAGCGAAGAGAGATCGTCACGAGTCATGCCGCTTTCGGTTACCTCGCCAACCGCTATGACCTGACAATGATTGCGATCGCGGGGCTCAGCCCCGAGATCGAGCCGAGCCCCGAGCGTCTGGCCGAGATTCAAGATCTGGTTCAGTCAAGCGGCATCACCACCGTCTTTTCCGAGACACTGGGCAGCAAACAGTACGCCGACACCTTGGCGACCGACCTGGGCGTCACAGCAGCTGTGCTCGACCCCATTGAGGGGCTCGCCGATGAAGACTCTGACGAGGACTATCTTTCACTGATGCGCTCGAACCTAGAAGTGCTGCGGGAAGCCAACGGCTGCACATGAGTGCTGTTATCACCGTTGAGTCGGGCAACCTCGCAATCGGGCGTCGACCCGTCCTGCGCGGAATCGACTTCTCTGTGCAATCAGGGGAGGTCGTCGCTGTGCTCGGCGGCAACGGCTCCGGAAAGTCCACGTTGGTCCGTGGCCTGATGAGACTCATCAAATGGAGCAGCGGCGACATCCGCCTGTTCGATACTCCGTTGGCGAGATTTCGGGACTGGCACCGGGTTGGCTATGTCCCGCAGCAGCTCGCCGCCACCTCTGGTGTTCCCGCGACGGTCATGGAGGTCGTCTCGTCGGGGCGGTTGTCTCGCCGTCGCCTCCTGCTTCCGATGAGCCAGGCTGACCGAACTGCTGTCCGCGACGCCATCGCGACGGTGGAACTGACGGACCGAAGGCAGGACGCGGTCAGTCAACTGTCGGGCGGGCAACAACAACGGGTGCTGATCGCTCGGGCGTTGGCAGGTGAGCCCGAACTGCTTGTCCTCGACGAACCGAACGCCGGCGTGGACCATCACAACCAGCTCGGTCTGGCGCACGCCTTGGCTCACTTTGTCGAAGCCGGCGCCACCGTCGTCGTCGTACTGCACGAACTCGGCCCACTGACTGAGTTGATTGACCGCGTCGTGCTGCTGCAGGATGGTCGGATAGCCTACGACGGTCCGCCCGTCCACCACACCGCCCTCGAACTAGTCTCAGAGCACACTCACGCCCACCACCGGCCTCCCAGCCACCCCGACCATGTGCCGCTCGAAGCGGGCTGGCAGCTATGACGATCTTCTCGTACGACTTCATGATCAGGGGTCTGCTGGCGGCGCTCTTCACGGGTCTGGCAGCACCCGCCGTCGGAACGTACC
>JACCSH010000127.1 GCA_013813125.1 Nocardioidaceae bacterium
TCCGGAGTGGGTGCTGCTGTTGTCGCTGCGGATTCTCACCACGTCGTCGAGGTGCTGGATGCCATCGAGAGTCTGGTCGCGGCGCACCCGGAGGTCGAGCTACTCAGCTGCCATCGTGCCATTCGACACACCAACGACGACTGACTTCCCGAGGCGCTTTGCGTACGTCGACTTGCCTGACCCCGACGGGCCGCACAGGAAGACCACCCTGCTCATGGAGCAGACGTTCACCTACGAAGCCGACCGATCCACTTGGATTCCGACTTTGGCTGCCCGTGCGGCACTTGGGGCAGGGCGTCGACTACGTTCGATGCTCGTGAGCGAGAACCACCGGCGACCCTCTGGCGAGCCCCCGTACTGGCCCGCCGGCGCCGAGATCATGTGGCGGGAGGGCAGCGGACCACTTGGAACTGGTGCCACGGTCGTCGACACCTCAGCGCCGCACTTCGCTCAGCCTGTGACCGTCGTGCGCGACGACGTCGACGCTTTGGTCGTGTGGCTGCCGGTTGGGACGCCGGTGCTGCGGGCAGCGCGGGCCGATGGGTTGGGCAAGCGTGATGACCTGAGTACGTTGTTCACTGCTGAGCTCGTGCAGGACCGTGGAGTACACGCCTACTTCGATCAGCTCCGGGTCGCGCTCACGGGGCGGCCCTGGTCGGTCTGGGTCTTCTTCGCCGAGGGCACGGGGGAGTTTGCGGGTTGGTACGTGAACCTGGAGAAGCCGCACGTCCGCGACGGGCGCTCCGTGTACACGAGTGACCATGTGCTCGACCTCGTGATCGAGCCGGACCGCACCATGGTTCGCAAGGACGAGAACGAGCTCGCGCTCGCCATGGCGCAAGGCGTCTTCGACGCGACCGCTGCGGCAGCGATCGAGGTCGATGGCGCCGCGGTGGAGTCCCTGGTCGCTGAGTGGGGTCCGCCGTTCTGTGATGGCTGGGAGCACTTCCGACCCGACCCCGCCTGGCCTATTCTTCGACTACCAGAACAACACCGTGTGAGTCGACGAGCACCGAAGCCACGTCGCCGGCACATGCATCTCGACAGGTAGAGGCGTCAATGAGCCATGTCGGTGAAGCGCGAATAGTGACCCTGGAACGACAGCAGTAAGTCGGCCGTGGGGCCGTTGCGGTGCTTGGCGACGATGATGTCAGCCTCGCCGGCGCGAGGTGACTCCTTCTCGTACATGTCTTCTCGATGCAGCAGAATCACCATGTCGGCGTCTTGTTCGAGGCTGCCCGATTCGCGGAGATCGGACAGCAGCGGACGCTTGGAGGTGCGTTGCTCAGACCCCCGGTTGAGCTGACAGATGGCCACGACAGGGACGTCGAGTTCCTTGGCCAGCAGCTTGATCTGACGGGAGAATTCGGACACCTCGAGCTGCCGTGACTCGACCTTCTTGCCGGAGGTCATCAGCTGCAGATAGTCGATGACGATCAGCCGGAGGTCGTGTCGCTGTTTGAGCCGCCGCGACTTCGCGCGAATCTCCATCATGGTCAGGTTTGGCGAGTCGTCGATGAAAAGCGGCGCAGAGGAGATCTCGCCGGTCTTGCGAGCCAGCTTGGTCCACTCGTCGTCGCTCATCTTGCCGTTACGCATGTGGTGAAGGGGTATGCGCCCTTCAGCAGACAGCAACCGCATCGTGATCTCCGTGCGACTCATCTCGAGGGAGAAGATGACACTGGGCAGCTGATGCCTGATCGCTGCGGAGCGAGCAAGGTCCAGCCCCAGAGTGGAATTGTGCGTGGGAACCATGGCCTTGCCGGCCAGGTAGAGGTGGTCGTCGCTGTCCACTTCGACGCAACGCACCGGTACGGGCTCGACTCGGTCAATCAATTCTATGTAGCGCCGGTGAGTTCGCAGGGGGTTATCGGGTCTCAGGTTTTTGTGTAGCAGAGCCTTCGACGGTAGCCGGAACACGTCGTCGCACGCGCTGAACGTGAGCACAGAAGTGATCGCGCCAGACCGGTCATCGGCCCGGTCGTGTTGCAAACGGCAGCCGTAGCCCAACGACACAACCAGCTCATAGGCATCTTCGGCCAGGCGCTCCGACGTCAACGCAAGCTGCACACTGCCGCCCCGATAGGCCACGACGCCGTTCTCATCCAGAAGTCCGGCGAGCAGCTGCCTTCGCTGATCCTCCGACGCTCGTAGATACGGTGCCGGAATGGCGTCGTCGAGCGGTTCGTTTACGCCCGCCCGAGCGGTTGTCGGGCTGCCGCCTTCGACCAGGGGATCCGTAGAGGATGTGGTTGGCTGCTGCTCGACGAGTTGCTCGTCGCCCTCGATGAGCATCGAAATCTCAGGATCGAGAGCTGCGGAAAGAGTGCCTGCGCGGTGGCGATGTGCGAGCCGGACGCCCAGTGCATACGGCGAGATCGCGAACCGCCTCGTGGGGAGCTGAACGGGTTGGGCATTGACCACCGCATGCTGCGGTCGCAGCGCTGAGTCCAAGCAGGAAGACGCAGCGATCTGCGCTGTGGTCTTAACTGACAAAGTGCCGTTCCGGTGACCGCTCCGATGCCGCGTCGCCTCCTCCTCGCAGCTGCGGGGGAAGCTTGTCTCTGTCAGCCATTGGTGCTCGGCGTCGGCCACGATGGTTGTCTCGTCGGAGAATGTCAGCCGGTGGCAGGGCCGGCCGCCCAGCACAGCGGTGGCCGCAACGACCCGGGTCGGTTGTCCGTCGGCTCCGATCAACTCGTCTCCGACCTGCACCGCTCCCATCGTCGTCCAACCGGTAGGGGTCGGTAGCGGCGTATCGAGGGCCAGCGCCTTACCCACCGCAGGGCGCGCGGCCACGATCACCATTTGGCCACCATGAAGCCCGTTGGTCAGCTCGTCGAGCTCGGCGAAACCGGTGGGGACTCCTGCCATGGCGCCGTCTCGGTTGGCGATGGCTTCGAGCTCATCGACCGTCATCTCCATCAGGTCAGACAGCGGGGCATAGTCCTCTGACGTGCGCTTGTCGGTGACGCCGTAGACCTCGGCTTGGGCTCGATCGACCACATCGTCTACGTCGCCTTCGCCTGCGTAGCCGATCTGGACGATCTTGGTGCCGGCATTTACCAGGCGCCGCAAGATCGCTTTCTCCCGCACGATCGAGGCGTAGTAGCCCGCGTTCGCGGCGACTGGCACGCCTGCCACCAACGTGTGCAGATAGGGCGCTCCGCCGACCCTCGCGAGGTCCCCGGCTCTCGTCAACTCGGCTGCGACGGTAATTGCATCGGCCGGTTCACCCCTCGAGTACAGATCGAGAATGGCGTTGAACATTAGCTCATGAGCGGGTCGATAGAAGTCTGCCCCGCGCAGTATTTCCACAACATCAGCGATCGCGTCTTTGCTCAAGAGCATCGCACCGATCACAGACTGCTCAGCCTGCTCATCCTGCGGTGGGGTGCGGACGGCTGGCGGCTCCGGACGATAGTCGTCAGGGACCGGCCGAGGACCCTGATAGTCGGTGATACTCAAAAGTCTCCTTAACCGAAGACACGCAGCGGATGCGTTCAGGCGGTGGGCGGGATGGAACTGTGCTGCGATGCTAGGGCGCGATGCCGACAATGCCGGACGCGGACTTGAGACCGGGACTGACGCTACGGCGCCGACAGCAGGAGGGAAAGCAGGCCATACACAGGTCGTGTGGAGAGCGCTGCGAAACCTGTGCACGACGCTCACCGGTGTGTGCACAGCCTGGGGATAGCTCGGTGGATGACCACCCGCGACGAGGTGACGGCACTGGCCTGGCCTGCGATGATGGAGCCTGGAGAGTGTGGAGGAAAAATAGTCTGCGGCTATTTCTTCTCAGAGTCCGTTACCGCCCCCTTGGCGGCTACTGGAAACAAGGGAACCACCAACCTGCGGTTGACTGGCCCGTGCGCGGCTGAACGGGCAGACTGACGCGATGACCTACGAGCCCGCCTCCGACCGCTATGACTCCATGCCCTATCGACGCTGCGGTCTGAGCGGGCTTCAACTTCCCGCCCTCTCATTGGGACTGTGGCAGAACTTCGGTGACGACAGGCCGATCGAGAACCAACGCGCGATCATTCGCCGAGCTTTCGACCTCGGAATGACCCACTTCGACCTCGCCAACAACTACGGGCCGCCCTACGGGGCCGCAGAGACCAACTTTGGGCGGATCTTCTCCGAGGACTTCGCGAAGCTCCGAAACGAGATCGTCATCTCGACCAAGGCCGGATACGACATGTGGCCAGGACCATATGGCGACTTCG
>JACCSH010000141.1 GCA_013813125.1 Nocardioidaceae bacterium
GATGCTGGCCGCGCTGGTCTTGTTCATCTTCGCCATCGGAGTGGTCAAGGGCTTCGCCTTCGCACTCGGCCTCACCACCCTGATCGACGTGTTCGTGGTGTTCTTCTTCACCAAGCCGCTGGTGACTTTGCTGTCGCGAACCAAGTTCTTCGGCCAGGGCCACACCTGGTCGGGCCTTGACCGTCGCCACCTAGGAATGAAGCCACTGACGCGCCCGACCGTCAGAGCCCACCCGGCACGAGGGGAGGCCTGATGTCGAAGCTCGCCGAAATCGGAGCTCGCCTCTACCAGGGCGACGCCTCGATCGACTTCATCGGCCGGCGCAAGCTGTGGTACCTCATCTCTGCCCTGATCGTCGTGGTCGTTGTCGCTGGCTTGGTCTTTCGTGGCCTCAACTTCGGCATCGAGTTCCGCGGCGGAGTCGAGTTCCGCGGCACCGGTTTCAGTGACGCCTCGGGCAGCATCGACGACGTAACGGAAGCCGTGGTCAACACGGAGATCAGCGGTGCAGAGAGCCCGACCGTGGTGGCCGAAGGCTCACCGGCGGACACGATCCGCGTCGAGACCGAGACACTCTCGGCCGATCAGCAAAATGTCATCGAGCAGGTCATTCTCGACGCCGGAGCCACCGAGGTGAGCTCCACCTCGATCGGGCCCACCTGGGGTTCGGCCATTGCGAACAAGGCGCTCACGGGGTTAATCGTGTTCCTCGTGTTGGTTGTGCTCTTCATCTGGGCCTACTTCCGGGAATGGCGGATGTCGGTGGCCGCGATCGTGGCACTGGCCCACGACCTCGTCATCACGATCGGCGTCTACGCGCTGACCGGCTTCGAGGTGACTCCCGCGACGGTCACGGGACTGCTCACGATCTTGGGGTTCTCGCTCTACGACACGGTCGTGGTCTTCGACAAGGTGCGCGAGAATACTCGCGGCGTCGTCAACTCGACCCGGCGAACCTATGCGGAGAGCGCCAACCTCGCCGTCAACCAGACCCTGGTGCGTTCGATCAACACCTCGATCGCGGCACTGCTCCCGGTCGGGGCGATCTTGTACGTCGGAATCGTCCAGCTGGGGTCGGGACCGCTCAAAGACCTCGCGCTCGCATTGTTCGTCGGTATGGCGGCCGGTGCCTACTCGTCGATCTTCATCGCCACGCCACTGTTGGCGCAGCTCAAGATGCGCGAGCCGGCCATGCAAGCCCAGGCGAAGCGCGTCGCCGCGCGGCGCAGCTCCGACGCCCGTGACTCAGCCAGGCTTGCCCGCGGTGAGGTTGTCAACGTCCAGAGCAGCGGCGAAGTAGATCCAGGCTCTGGCCCTGGTCGCACGGTGGATCCGAGCCGCGAACCGGCCACCCTCGGGGCGGCGACCGGCTCTTCCGCAGTCAGCTTCGACTCCGCTGGCGCCCCGGCGGACAGCACCGGTTCGACGGCAGCAGGTTCGGGTCCGACGGCCACAGGTTCTGGTTCTACCGCGCTAGGACAAGGCACCAGCACACCATCCGGAGCGGTCCGGACCAGCAGGAGTGGAGCCGTCCGCCGAAGTTCGCCTGAGCGGCCGATGAACGCCGCGGCCGCCAAGCGCGCCCAACCGCAACGGCAGGTTCGCTCCAAGCGCGGCAAGACCAAGTGAGCGCTCGTGCGGAGGAGCTTCGCGCCGTGCTGTCGTCGCTCGTCCGAGACGTCGCGGACTTCCCCGAGCCCGGCATTATCTTCAAGGACATCTCCCCGCTCCTAGCCGATCATCGAGGGTTCTCAGCCGTCATCGAGGCGCTGGCAGACTGTGGGCGAGACGGGGACGGCACTGTGGTCGTCGACAAGGTTGTCGGCATCGAGGCCCGCGGATTCATCCTCGCTGCCCCTGTGGCGCTGTCTCTTGGAACGGGGTTCGTCCCCGTGCGGAAGGTCGGCAAGCTGCCCGGCCCCACCCACCAGGAGACCTACGCGCTCGAGTACGGCGAGGCCACCCTGGAGATCCACCAAGACGCGTTTCAGGCGGGCGAACGCGCGCTCGTCATCGACGACGTGCTGGCAACCGGGGGCACGGTCAACGCCACGCGCCTTCTGCTCGAGCGCTGTGGCGCCACCGTGGCTGGGGTGGCGGTGCTCATCGAGCTGGGATTCTTGGGGGGCAGAGAGGCCCTACGACCCCTTGACCTCTCCGCCCTGATGACTGCGTGACTGCCTGACCGCACCGGTTAGAAACCTCTAGACTGGGAGCTTGCAGGACAGGAGTGAGGAGGAGCAGGTGAGCGACGAGCTTCTCACTCCGGCTGTCGAAGAGCCCCCGGCCGGAGAGAGCGCAGCCGCTCCCACGAGCATGCGCTCGCGGCTGGCTCGGATCGGTGGTCGCACCTCGTCGACCGACCCGGTGCTCGAGCCCCTGTTCCGCATCGTTAAGAACACCCACCCCAAGACCGACCTGGCAGTGATCGAGAAGGCCTACCGGATCGCTGAGTTCCACCATCGCACGCAGAAGCGCAAGAGCGGTGACCCCTACATCACCCACCCGCTCGCGGTGACGCAGATCCTCGCCGAGCTGGGGATGACCGAATCCACGCTGTGCGCCGCGCTGCTCCACGACACCGTCGAAGACACCGCCTACACCCTCGCGCAGCTGACCAAGGACTTCGGTGACGAAGTCGCGCTGCTGGTCGACGGTGTCACCAAGCTCGAGAAGGTCAAGTACGGCGACTCGGCGCAGGTCGAGACCATCCGCAAGATGATCGTGGCAATGAGCAAGGACATCCGCGTCCTCGTCATCAAGCTCGCCGACCGCCTGCACAACATGCGCACGTTGCGGTTCCTGCGGCAGGAGAAACAGACGCGCATCGCGAGCGAGACTCTGGAGATCTACGCTCCGCTGGCTCATCGGCTCGGCATGAACACCATCAAGTGGGAGCTCGAGGACCTCGCCTTCGCCACGTTGCACCCGAAGGTCTACGACGAGATCGTCCGTCTGGTGGCTGAGCGAGCACCAGCGAGAGACGAGTTCCTGGCCACCGTCGTCGATCAGGTGCAGAGCGATCTGCGCGCCGCCAAGATCACCGCCACGGTAACCGGGCGGCCCAAGCACTACTACTCCATCTATCAGAAGATGATCGTGAGAGGGCGGGAGTTCACCGATATCTACGATCTCGTCGGCATCCGCATCCTAACCGAGTCATTGCGTGACTGCTACGCGGTGCTGGGGGTGCTGCACGCTCGTTGGAACCCGGTCGCCGGTCGTTTCAAGGACTTCGTGGCAATGCCGAAGTTCAACATGTACCAGTCGCTGCACACCACCGTCATAGGCCCAGGCGGCAAGCCGGTGGAGCTCCAGATCCGCACCTTCGACATGCACCGCCGGGCTGACTACGGGGTTGCAGCGCACTGGAAGTACAAGGAGAACGGACGAAACGGCGTCGACACGGGCCGTCCCCTGGCTGGCTCTGCGATGGATGCCAGCTCGGGGACCGGTGATATGACGTGGGTGCGTCAGCTTGTCGACTGGCAGAAGGAAACGGAAGACCCCAACGAGTTCCTCGACTCCCTGCGCTTCGAGATCAACTCGACGGAGGTCTACGCGTTCACCCCTCGTGGCAAGGTCTTCGCGCTTCCCACCGGCTCGACCCCCATCGACTTCGCCTACTCGATCCACACCGAGGTCGGCCACCGCTGCATCGGTGCCCGAGTCAACGGCCGCCTCGTGCCGCTCGAGTCGCAGCTCGAGAACGGCGACGTGGTGGAGATCTTCACCTCGAAGTCCGAGACAGCTGGGCCGAGCCGGGACTGGCTGACGTTCGTCAAGAGCCCCCGTGCGCGCAACAAGATCAAGCAGTTCTTCACCAAGGAGCGGCGAGAAGAGGCGATCGAGGCCGGCAAGGAGGCGCTGGTTCGCATCATGCGCCGCGAGCGGCTCCCGCTGCAGCGGATGCTGACCCACGAGACGCTAGCCGTCGTTGCCACTGAGCTCCACCATGCCGACGTGTCCTCGCTGTACGCAGCAGTGGGGGAGGGGAACGTCACCGCGCAAGCCGTCGTACGGCGGATCGTGAACCTGTTCGGTGACGAGGCCGCGGCAGACGAGGCCGCCGAGACCGTCACGATCAGCCCGACTCCTGATCGGCGCCAGCGGTCCCCAAGAGGTGACGCAGGCGTAGTGGTCAAGGGGCTGACCGACGTCTGGGTGAAACTGGCCCGGTGCTGTACCCCGGTGCCTGGCGACGAGATCGTCGGGTTCGTCACGACCGGTGCCGGAGTGTCAGTGCACCGCTCCGACTGCACGAACGTGAAGAGCCTGTCGACCCAGACCGGCCGGATGGTCGAGGTGGAATGGTCTCCGACGTCTCAGTCGATGTTCTTGGTGGCGATCCAGGTCGAGGGACTCGACCGTCCCCGCCTGTTGAGCGATGTCACGCTGGTGCTGTCCGATCTGCACGTCAACATCTTGTCCGCGTCGGTCGCGACGTCGCGCGACCGCATCGCCAAGAGCCGCTTTACCTTCGAGATGGCAGACCCGGCGCATCTTGGCCATCTGCTCAAAGCGGTCCGCACCGTCGACGGCGTCTTCGACGCTTATCGGGTGACTCAGTAGCTCGCCTCGAGTTCAGCTGAACTGGCATGCGTTCAGCTGAACTCGGCAAGTGCCTTCTGAGCTTGGTCGAGCCACAGGCGACGGGCTTCGATGTCTGCCTGAGCTTGCCGCACCGCCTTGGCGTTGCCGTCGGCATCTGCCTTGGCGAGAGCCGCCTCGAGTGAGGCGATCGACGCTTCCAGCTTGGCGACGGTATCGGCCGCGCGCGCTTTAGACTCGGGGCTGGCGCCCTGCCACCGCTCGTCCTCAGCTGCGCGCACCGCTTGCTCTACCTTCTTGAACCGGTCGTCGAAGTCCTTCACGTCTGCGCGAGGCACCTTCCCCGCCGCGTCCCAGCGCTCAGCCAGGTCCCGGAAGGCTTCCCGAGTTGTCCTGGGGTTGGTGACTGGCAGCAACGCCTCGGCCTTGGCCAGCAGCGCCGACTTCACCTTTGCGTTGGCGGCGTACTCCTTGTCCAAAGCCGCGTTGGCGCTGTCACGCGCCGAGAAAAAAGTGTCCTGGGCGGCTCTGAACCGCTTCCATAGCATCTCGTCGGCGTCCTTTTGCGC